>CAZMQP010000422.1:0-2513 GCA_964568385.1 uncultured bacterium | reverse complement strand
ACATGCCCGGCTTGCGCGGGAAGCCCGCGGTCATCACCACCACGCCGGCGCCGCGCACGGCCGCGAGGTCGGTGGAGCCCTCGATGCGGCCGCCCTTGTGCCACAGCGGCGCCGACTGCTGCATGTCGAGGGCCTTGCCCTGCGGCATGCCCTCCATCTCGGGACGGTCGATCAGGACCACGTCGGCGAGCCCGCGCTCGGCGATGTAGAGCGCGGTGGTGGCGCCGACGTTGCCGGCACCGATGACAGCGACCTTGTTCTTCACGGCATCCTCCTGGGGTGCGACGGGTGCGTCGGAAAAGCGAGACGCCGCCAGGCCGTGGGGCCGGTGGCGGCGTTCGTCACGTCATGCGGCGCGCGTCAGTTGGCTTCGGCAGCCAGCGGCAGCACGTGGATCTTCTTGCGGTTCCTGCCCTGGCGCGCGAACTGCACCGTGCCGTCGATCAGGGCGAACAACGTGTCGTCCGAGCCCATGCCGACGTTCTGGCCCGCGAACACGACGGTGCCGCGCTGCCGCACGAGGATGTGGCCGGCGCGGACGCGCTCGCCGCCGAACTTCTTGACGCCCAGCCGCTGCGCGTTGGAGTCGCGGCCGTTGCGAGTGGAGGACTGACCCTTTTTGTGCGCCATGGCGTTGGCTCCCTCAGCCGACGATGCCGGTCACGCGGATGCGCGTGAGCTCGTCGCGGTGACCGCGCCGGCGACGATACTCGCGGCGGCGCTTGAACTTGAAGATGCGCAGCTTCTCGCCGCGCAGGTGCTCGAGGATCTCGATGGAGACCGAGGCGCCCTTGACGCTCGGCTGGCCGACCGCGATGCGGTCGCCGTTGCCGACGAGCAGCACCTTGTCGAAGGTGAGCTTGGCGCCCGGGTCGCCGCTCATGAGGGGCACGGTGAGCACCTCATCGGGCGTGACCTTGGTCTGGACGCCGTGGATATCGACGATGGCGTACATGGGGTTCGGTGACTCCTGCGAAGCCGATGAAGGTGAGGTCCGCGGCTCGCGGCGCGCACGGGGGCGGCCGCGACGGGACGCCCAGCGGCCTCGGATGACCACTGGGTGCTCCCAGAAAGGGCCCGTGTTTGTATCACGCTGCGGAAACGGGTGTCAACGCCGGCGCCCCGGCGATACCATGCCCGGCGCCCCCCCTTCCGGAGGATCCCCGACGATGCCACGACTCGCCCGTATCCCCATGCTCGCCTTGGCGCTGGCCCTGACCGCGTGCGCCGCCTCGAGGGACACCCTGGGGGCCGCCGCGCCCGAGTCGGCGGCGGCCCGGCCCGAACCGGCCGTGCCCGCTCCTGCCGGCGCCGGCGCACCGTTGGTGCTGCTGCTCGATGACCTCGGATTCGGGGCCACCGTGGTGCTGGACCGGCTCCCCACCGTCCGCGACCTCGAGCAGATGCACTACGTGACCGGGCTCACCCGGGTCGTGCTGCAGCTGCCGGCGTGGCCGGCGGGATGGGACCGGCTGCAGGCGCTCGCGCAGATGCCGCTGCCCGAGGACGCCGAGTACCTGGTGATCGTGCCGGGCTATCCGCCGACGCGCGCGGCCGCCGAGGCGTGGAATCAGGTCGGGGTGCGTGTGCGGCTGGTGGCGGTGGTGCCGGGCCCGCCCGCCGACCGCGCCGCCATCCTCGAGCTCAACGCCATCCGGGCGCTGGAGCGGGTGGTCGCCGACATGCGCGAGCCCAGCCGCGCCGGCTTCGAGCGGCTGCAGCGCCCGCTCAGCTTCCGCGTCGTGCTGCCGTGACCGCCCACCAGGCGGCGATGACCCAGCGCGTCATGCCCCAGGCCAGCGGCAGCGCGCCGCCCCACAGCAGCATGGGCCGCACGGGCTCGCGCGCGCCGAGCGCGTAGAGGAACCCGCCGAGCACGATCCACAGCGCCCCCGCGACGCCCTCGAGCAGCGCGCGGCGCACGAGCCGCGCGTGGGCCAGGGGGGCGTCGGACACGAGTGTCGCGGGCGTGCGGCGCGGCAGCGCGCGCACAGGCGTCGGCGTCATCGGCGGGCCTCGAGGACCAGGCGAGGTGCAGTGACGGGCCGGCGGGGGCTCGGCTCCGAGGGGAGTCGCCAGCCTACGCCCCCCTCGGTTCCCCCGCAACGGAATTCCTGCGGTCGAGCGGCGCGCCCGGCACGGGCGGCCGCGCCGCCGCCTACGTGCCCGGGACCGCCCCCACCACCTGCTGCGTCAGCTCGTGCTTGTCGGCGCCGTACACACGCATCTCGCCGCGCTTGAGCTGCGGGTCGTCCTTGAGGTCGATCTGCAGCTTGAAGCGCTTCTCGAGGGCGGAGAACCGCTTCGCCTCCTGCTCCACGAAGAACAGCGCCACCTCGGGATTGACCTTCACCATCACCTTGCGGTGGCCGCCCATGGCCATGACGCGCCGCATGGCGCGCTCGAGCTTGACCAGCATGGTCTCGCTGCTCGGCACCTTGCCGAGGCCGCCGCACGTCGGGCAGTCCTCGGTGTAGTAGTGCAGCAGGCTCGAGCGCTCGCGCTGGCGCGTC
>CAZMQP010000421.1:0-2523 GCA_964568385.1 uncultured bacterium | reverse complement strand
GGGGGAGGCAGGCGGCAGCAGGGAACCGGCCGTGACGGACGCGGCCCGAGCTGGGGTGGCGATGATCGATTGGAAGCGCATCGTGGGGCTGGCCGCGACGGCCGTGATCCTCGGAACCGGCGTCTCGCACGCGCAGGTGACCGCCACCTCCGTGGCCCTCGGCTGGACCGCGCCCGGCGACGACTCGCTGAGCGGCACGGCGGCCGCGTACGACCTGCGCGTCAGCACGTCGCCGATCGACGCGGGCAACTTCGCCTCGGCCACGGCGGTCACCGGCATGCCCGCGCCGCTCGTCGCCGGCACGCGGCAGACCAAGACGGTCTCCGGGCTGAGTCCGTCGACCACGTACTGGTTCGCGATCCGGACGCGTGACGACGCGGGCAACTGGTCGGGCATCTCCAACCTCGTCCAGGCCACCACCCTCGAGCGCAACGACTCCGTGCGGCCGGCGCCGCTGACGCTGGCCTCGGGCACGCTGACCTCCACGAGCGTGCAGCTCACGTGGAACGCCGTCGGCGACGACTCGCTGAGCGGCACCGCCACGAGCATGGACGTGCGGCGCTCCACGTCGCCCATCACCGAGGCCAACTGGGACAGCGCCACGCCCGTGCCCGGCGAGCCGGCGCCGGCCGCGCCCGGCACCGCTCAGAGCATGACGGTGACCGGCCTCGACCGCTCCACCGACCTCCACTTCGCCGCCAAGGTGAGTGACGAGGAGGGCAACCTCTCGGCGCTCTCCAACGTGGTGACGGTGCCGCGGCTGCTCGACACCGCGCCCCCCTCGACGCCGGCCGGCCTGACCGCCGCTTCCGAGGCGCCCGCCGGCGTGCGCGTGCAGTGGAACGACAACGCCGAGCCCGACCTCGCCGGCTATCGCGTGTATCGCGCGGTCGCCGCCGCCGGGCCGTTCACGCTGGTCAGTGGCAGCGGACTCGTCGTGGCGTCCGAGTTCCTCGACACGTCGGCGCCCGACAGCAGCGCGCTCTGGTACCAGGTGAGCGCGGTGGACGCCTCGGGCAACGAGAGCGCGCGCACCGCGGCGTTCCGGCTGTGGCTGGGCGGCGTGGAGGTGATCGCGTGGACGCTGCAGCCGGCCTATCCCAACCCGAGCCCGGTCGGCGGCGCCGTCACGCTGCCCATCGAGGTGCCCTCGGCCGGACCCTTCGAGGGACTGGTCGAGATCACCAACAGCGCGGGTGAGCGCGTGCGGGCCATCGAACTGCGCGGCCTGTCGGCGGGCACGCAGTCGGTGACGTGGGACGGGCTCAACGACGCCGGCCGCCGCACGGCGCCGGGCGTGTACCGCGCATGGCTGCGCGTGGGCGGCCAGCGCAACGCGGTGAAGGTCGTGCGCACGCCCTAGCCGGCACGAGCCTCGCGAGCCTCTCGAGCGCCCGGCGGGATCCCGCCGGGCGCTCGTGCGTCGGGGCGGGAGCGGCCGGGGCGCGCTCGCTCCGTGCGGAATGCAGGGAACACGCGGCCGCGCGTTGCGCGGGGCGCGACGCGGCTCCCGGACGGTCGCGGAGGCGATCCACTGCCGGTGGGTCAGGTGGCGCAGTGGCAGTCGGTTGCGGGCATCCGTTCGAGCGATGCGGAAGACGGCACGGACGGTGCTCCATGGGGCGGTCCCGCACATCTGGAGAAGCCACCCTCGTGGCACTGGAGAGACGCCCCATGCACCGCATCCGCCTGATCGCCGCCCTGCTGCTCGCCACGACCTCGCTCGCCCACGCGGGCGAGGAGCGCGCCGGCACCACCGCGGCCAACTTCCTCTCCGTCGGCCAGGGGGCGTCGGTGCTCTCGATGGGCGGCGCTTCGCTCGCCTCGGCGGCCGGACTCGATGCCGCCGCGTGGAACCCGGCCGCGCTCGCGGGGCTCGGTGCCACCCAGTTCACGCTCGCGCATGCCTCGCTCGCGAGCGAGACCTCGCAGGAGTGGGCGGCCATGGGCGGCCGCTTCGGCCAGGGCCGGACGCGCTGGGCGCTCAGCGCGCTCTACCAGAGCGATGGCTCGTTCGAGGGGCGCGACGCGTTCAACCAGCCGACCGGCAGCTTCCAGGTCTCCGACATGGCGGTCGGGATGCAGGTGGCGCGGCCGTTCGGCGAGCGCGTGACCGCCGGGATCGGGCTCAAGTGGGTGCGCGAGTCGCTCGGCGCCTCGAGCGGCAGCGGACTCGCCTTCGACGCCGGACTGCAGTCGCGCTCGGGCCCGTTCGGGTTCGGCGTCGCCGCGCGCCAGATCGGCGGCTCGATGTCGTTCGATGGCGCGTCCTACGACATGCCCGCCGTCGTCGGCGCCGGCGTCTCGTGGGCGCATCCCTCGAACGGCCTGCGACTGGCGCTCGACGCCAACCTGCCGTCGGCCTACTACAACGACGTGCGCGCGGGCGCCGAGTGGCGCTGGCGAGATCGCGTCGCGCTGCGCAGCGGCTATCGCGCCAACCTCGGCGCTCCCGAGGGTGAGGGTCTGGGCGGCGCCAGCTTCGGGCTGGGCCTGGGCGCCAACGGCTTCTGGTTCGACTAC
>CAZMQP010000420.1:0-2531 GCA_964568385.1 uncultured bacterium | reverse complement strand
CATCAACGGCCAGATGCCCGAGTACGTGGTGGACCTGGTGGCCGAGGCGCTGAACCGCTCGGGCAAGGCGGTGCGCGGGTCGCGCGTGCTGGTGCTCGGGGTGGCGTACAAGGCCGACATCGACGACGTGCGGGAGAGCCCGTCGCTCGACATCATGGAGAAGCTGCGCGAGCGCGGCGCCCGCATCGAGTACCACGACCCGTTCGTGCCCACCCTCGAGTTCGCGGGCGTGCGCATGAAGTCGGTGCCGCTGACCCCGGCCCAGCTCAAGCGCTTCGACGCGGCGGTCATCGCCACGGCCCACAGCGGACTGTCCTACTCGACCGTGCTGCGCGGCTCGAAGGCCGTGGTGGACACGCGCAACGCCCTCAAGGGCAAGCGCTCGCCGAAGATCGTCCGCCTCTAGCCGCATCGGCTTCCGCCGCACTCCGGGGTCCGCCACGCACGTGGCGGACCCCGTCGCGCTTCGGCCACGACGGCGCGGCGACCCAGGCGCAGCCGCACACCAGCAGCAGCAGGAACGGCGCGGCGCTCGAGTGCCCGTGCGACGAGGCCCAGGCCAGAAGCGCGGCGAACCCGGCGGCCAGCAGGGCCTCGCCGGCCGCGACGCGGTCGCGCGGACCCGCGCCCGTCGCCGCGCCGCGCTTGGGCGTGCGCTCGAAGACGCCGCCGCGCGTGCGCAGCCCCGCGAGGACGGCGCGCGTGTTGCCGAGCGCCATGCCCGCCCCGAGCACGAGCGCCAGCGCGGTGTCGGTCACGGCGTGGCGCCACGGCCGTCCGGCGGCACGCTGGCCGGCCGCGAGGAACAGGGCCACCGGCAGCACCCCCAGCGCCAGCACCACCGCCTGCAGCGCGGCCACGGCCTCCGGCGACAGCGTGCGCGGTCCGGTCAGCACCGGCAGCAGCAGCAGGGACAGCAGCAGCAGCAGCGGGTAGGCCGCATTCGCGGTCAGGTGCAGCACCGCCTCGAGCTTGACCGACGCGGGCAGCGGGCTCGCGAGCACCGAGGGCAGCAGCTTGCGCGCGGTCTGGATGGCGCCCGTGGCCCACCGCCGCTGCTGCGTCTGGAAGGCGCGCATCCCGCCCGGCAGTTCGGCCGGCACGACGACCCGGGGGTCGAACACGAACCGCCAGCCCGCGAGCTGGGCGCGGTAGCTCAGGTCGAGGTCCTCGGTGAGCGTGTCGTGCGACCAGCCGCCCGCCTCCTCGATGCAGCGGCGGCGCCAGATGCCGGCGGTGCCATTGAAGTTGAAGAACTGCCCGCGCGCCTGCCGCACCGCGTGCTCGAGCAGGAAGTGGGCGTCGAGCATCGCCGCCTGCGCGCGCGTCAGCGCGCTGCGGTCGCGGTCGAGGTGCCCCCAGCGGGCCTGCACGAGCCCGACCCGCTCGTCCGCGAAGTGCGGCACGAGTTCGCGCAGGAAGGCCGGCGGCGGCACGAAGTCGGCGTCGAACACGGCGACGAACGGGGCTTGCGTGTGCGCCAGGCCGTGCGCGAGGGCGCCGGCCTTGTAGCCGGTGCGCGCGCCGCGGCGCAGGTGCTCGATGCGGATGCCGCGGGCGCGCGCGTCCGCGACCGCGGCCGCCGCGAGCGCGGAGGTATCGTCGGTCGAGTCGTCGAGCACTTGGATCGCGAGGCGGTCGCACGGGTAGTCGAGCGCGGCGGCGGCCCCGATGAGCCGCTCCACCACCGCCGGCTCGTTGTACACGGGCAGCTGCACCGTGACCTCGGGCCACGACGCGGGCGCGGGCGGCCGCGCGGGCGCGGGCGTGCGCGAGCGGTACCACAGCGTGTGCCGGTGCGAGGCATAGACCAGCAGGCCGGCCTGGGCGAGCGCGTACAGGATCGACGCGGCGCCCTGCGCGAGGAACGCCAGGGTCAGCAAGGGGCGGAGGCGGGGCTCGGGCGGGGCATGGACCTCTCGGGACGGGAGTCGGGTGCGGCCGGACACCAAGAAGGGGACGGGAGGAGAACGCCTCCCGCCCCCCGGGTGTGACGCCGGTCAGCCTAGTTCACGACCTCGAAGTCCGCATCCACGGCGCCGTCGCCGCCCTTCTTCTTCTTGGGCGTCTCCTCCCCTGCCGGGGCCCCGTTCGGGGTCTCGGCCGCGGGCGGCGCCTGCTGCTGGTAGAGGGCCGCCGCCGCCTGGTGCCACGCCTGCTGCAGCGCCTCGGTCGCGGTGGTGATGGCCGCCGCATCGGAGCCCTTGAGGGTCTCCTTCACGGCGTCGGCCTTGGCCTGGATGTCGGTCTTCAGCGACTCCTCGAGCTTGTCCGCGTGCTCCTTGAGGTTCTTCTCGACCTCGTAGACGAGCGAGTCCGCCCGGTTGCGGGCCTCGACGGCCTCCTTGGCCTTGCGATCGGCGTCGGCGTTGGCCTCGGCCTCGGTCACCATGCGCTTGATCTCGTCCTCGCGCAGGCCGCTCGAGGCCTCGATGCGGATGCTCTGCTCCTTGCCCGTGCCGAGGTCCTTGGCCGAGACGTGCAGGATGCCGTTGGCGTCGATGTCGAACGTGACCTCGATCTGCGGCATG
>CAZMQP010000419.1:0-2553 GCA_964568385.1 uncultured bacterium | reverse complement strand
CGACCATCAGCGGGATGCGGCGGCGCGGCTACCCCGCCGCGGCCCTGCGCGACTTCGCCGACCGCATCGGCATCGCGAGGCGCGAGAACCGCGTCGAACTGGCGCTGCTCGAGCACTGCGTGCGAGAGAACCTCAACCGCCACGCGCTCCGCCGCATGGCGGTGCTCAGGCCGGTGAAGGTGGTCCTCGAGGACTATCCCGAGGGCCAGGTCGAGTGGATGGACCTGACCAACAACCCCGAGGATCCCGCCGCCGGTGAGCGCCAGGTGCCGTTCTCGCGCGAGCTGTGGATCGACGAGGACGACTTCCGCGAGGTGCCGCCGCCCAAGTACTTCCGGCTCTCACCCGGCATGGAGGTGCGCCTGCGCGGGGCCTACTGGATCCGCTGCACGAGCGTCGTCAAGGATGCCGAGGGCCGCGTGGTCGAGGTGCGCGCCACGCACGATCCGGCCACCCGTCACGGCAACCCGCCGGACGGCCGCAAGGTCAAGGCCACCATCCACTGGGTCTCGGCCGCGCACGCGGTCGAGGCCGAGGTGCGGCTCTATGACCGGCTGTTCGTGAGCGAGAACCCCGACGCCGCCTCCGACGGCGCCGACTTCGTGACCGACCTCAACCCCGACTCGCTGCAGGTGCTCCAGGGCTGCAAGCTCGAACCCTCGCTCGCCACGGCGGAGCCGGGCCTGCCGGTGCAGTTCGAACGGACGGGCTACTTCGTGGTGGACGCGGCCGACTCGCGGCCCGATGCCCTCGTGTTCACGCGCACGGTCACGCTCAAGGACCCGTGGGCCCGCATCGAGAAGCGACAGGGCGGCTGAGGCGCCCGCCGCGCGTGAAGCCCGCGTCAAGGTTGCGGGCGGGCCGCTCCCGGAAGGCGCGTCGGGGGTAGATTCCGCGCGGGGAGCCTGCGGCGCGGCTCCCCACCGATCGCCCCCGTGGACGAGCCGCCGCCCAGGAGAGGAGTCCCATGCGCAGAGCCATCACACCGATCCTCGTCCTCCTGCTGCTCGCCGTGCTCGGTGCCGCCGCGTGGCAGACCATGCAGCTGGAGCAGCATCGCACGCAGCTCGGCTCGCTCCAGCTCGAGGAGCAGCAGACGCGTGAGCGCTACAGCCGCGCGATCGACGAGATCGCCGCGATCCAGGACAGCCTGGGCGCCATCCTGCTGGGCGAGGACGCCCCGTTGCGCGAGAGCGGCCTGAGCCGCGAGCAGCAGCTGTCCGAGACGCGCGGCGACGCCGCGCTCGCCCGCATCTCCGAGGTCAAGGCGGGGATCGAGCGCGCCAAGCACCGGATCGAGGACCTCGACCGCCGCCTCCAGAAGAGCGGCGTGCGCGTCGCGGGGCTCGAGCGCATGATCGCCGGCCTCAAGCGCGACGTGGCCGACAAAGAACTCCAGGTGGCGGCGCTGTCGGAGTCCGTCCAGACGCTGGAGACCCGCGTGACCGGGCTGGTCGCCGAGGCCGAGACCCGGCAGGCCGAACTGCGCGATCGCGACCAGGCGCTCGAGGCGCGCCGGCGTGAGCTGGGCACCGTCTACTACGCGATCGGCACGCGCCGGCAGCTCACCGAGGCCGGCGTCACCGAGGCCCGGGGCGGCCTGTTCGGCCTGGGCCGCACGCTCGAGGCCACGGGGCGCATCGCGCCCGAGCTCTTCACACCGCTCGACACCGACGCCCAGACCGAGTTGCGCATCCCGTCGGCGAAGGCGCAGGTGGTGAGCGACCAGCCGCCCGCCAGCTACGCCCTCGAGGTGGCCGCCGGCGAGACCGTGCTGCGCATCTTGGATGCGGCCCGCTTCCGTACGGTGAAGCACCTCATCATCGTCACCACCTGACGCGCGCTGCTGCCCGGCACCCGGCCCCCGCCGCCCGCGCGGCGGGGGCCTTCGCATCCGGGCGCCGCTCGCTCCTGCGGCGCGGGCGGACGCCGGCCGATGACCCGGGCATGCACTTGCTCCGCACCCCCCTCCTCCTGACGCTGCTCCTGACCGCCGTCGCCGCGCCGGCGCATGCCGCGGTGCATCGCGTGCGCACGATGGGGACCTCGGCTCAGGTGCACATCGTCCACGACGACTCGCTGGCCACCACGGGGCCCGCCGCCGCGGCGATCCGGGCACTCCAGCGCGTGGACTCGCTCATGAGCAACTGGACCGAGACGAGCGAGGTCGCGCGCATCAACCGTGAGGCCGCCGAGCGCGAGGTGGCGGTGCAGCCCGAGGTCGCGCGCGTGCTCGCGGCGGCGCTGCGCATCGGGCGTGAGAGCGGCGGCGCGTTCGACATCACGGTGGAGCCGCTGGTGCGGGCGTGGGGCTTCCTCGGGGGCCCCAAACGAGTCCCCGATGCCGCCGAGGTGGACTCGGCCCGCGCCCGCATTGGGCAGGGCCATCTCCTCGCCGACGATTCCGGCCTGCGCCTGCGGTTCGCTCGCCAGGGCGTGCGCATCGATCTCGGCGGCATCGCCAAGGGACACGCGGTGGACTGCGCGGCCGAGTCGCTGCTCGCCCACGGCGTCACGCGCGCGCTCGTGGACGTCTCGGGCAACATGCGGGCC
>CAZMQP010000418.1:0-2575 GCA_964568385.1 uncultured bacterium | reverse complement strand
ACACGCGCACCTGCAGCCAGTCCGACGGCCGCAGGTCGAGGCACACGACCGGCGTCACCGCATGCATCACCGCGTGCGTGCGCAGCGCCTCGGCCACCGCCGGGAAGCGCATGGCCAGCGACTGCAGCACGCCCGCCTCACCGGCGCCCACGCGCACCGAACCCGTCTCGCGGAAGTGGCGCATCACCTCGAGCGGCGGCTCCTCCGTGACGCGGTGGATGAGCCCGCGCGCGATCACGAACCCGTGCGACCACGGCTGCTCGCCCGCCGTGGCGGGCAGGTGCAGCACCTGTTCGAGCGGACGCGCCACGCCGTCCGGGAGCACCGCGCGCAGGCCCAGCACCAGGTCGTCGCCATCGGGGGCGCAGCCGGGCTCGAGCCGCACGCCGTCCATGGACACCCCCACGCGCGCGCCCGGCTCGAGGCCGGCGCGTTCGGCGAGGTCGCCCGGCAGCGCGCCGTCCCAGGTGAGGAACGGCGTGTCGCCGACACGGTCGAGCAGATGCTCGAGCTCGGACACGCGCAGGCGCGCGGGGCCCGTGCCGGCGAGCGTGTAGCGCATCTCGCCCTCGAGCAGGGCGCGCAGCAGCCTTGCCTGCGGGGGCGTCAGCACCGACGGGTCGCGCTTGAGCTCGCTGGCGAGCATCTCGAGCTGGTGCGTGCTGCGGGGCGCGTCGTCCAGCCGGTCAGTGGACAGCCGCGCCTCGAGCGTGACCTCGACCTGCGAGCCGACGCCGATCAGGCCCAGCACGGCACGCAGGCGCTTGGGGTTCGACTCGCGCGCGGGCCAGCGCTGCAGCGAGTCGAGCAGCTGCGTGCGCTCGCGCTCCGCCAGCCGCCGCACGAGGTCGTCGCGCCGCAGGTAGGCCGCGAGTGGCGCCGGCGCGTCGCCCCTGGCGTCGTCGATCAGCCGGGCGAGCCGGAACGCGCGCAGTTCGGCGTCGGGCTCGCGCAGCACCTCGTCCACCGCGGCGCGCGGCACGGCCTCGCTCCACACGCCGCTCTCGAGCAGCAGGAACGACGCGGCGCTCGAGGCCTCCCAGTGCTCGCGCGAGCCCAGCCGCTTGAGCTCGGTGGTGAGCCGCAGCGTCGAGGTGTCGCGCCCCTTGGGCGCCCACGCCCTGCCTCCGCCCCGCCGCGCCGGCGCATCGCCGAACCAGCTCGCCTCGAGCACGCCGGTCACCGCCTCGCGGTCCACGCGCGACTCCTGCACGAGGGCCGCGAGCACCAGCGCCCCCACGGCGTACGCGTGCTTGCACTGCGGACCGGCCGGACAGGAGCAGATCGGCCGCGTGCCCGCCTCGCCGAACGTCCACCGCGTCGCGTACACGTGGCCGCCGCGCACCGGCGCGCGCAGCGAGCTGCCCTCGTGGCGGATCGCGCCCACGCGCCCCTCGTCGGCGTACTGCAGGCCGCGCTCGCGCACCCAGTCGGGGAACGCGGCCAGCGCCGCCAGCAGGTCATGCGACTGGGCCTCGGTGAGTCGCGAGACGATGTCGAGCGGCAGAGTCGGCATGGGCTCCGGGGGATGAGGGCGGACGGCACGATCGGGCGAGCCACGCATCCTAGCATGCCCCCTTCCCGTGAACCGGGCGGGCGGGCTACGCTCGTCCGGCTCGCGCTCCCCGACTCCCGCGCCCTTCGCGCGAACGCCCGAACCCCGCTCCGGAGGCACTCGTGTCCGAGGACCTGTACCCCGTCAAGCCCGCCCTCCAGGCCCGTGCGCACCTGCGCTCGATGGAGGAGTACGAGCGCCTCTACCAGCGCTCGCTCGCCGACCCCGAAGGGTTCTGGGGCGAGCAGGCCTCGGCGCTCACGTGGTTCCACCCCTGGCACCAGGTGTTCGACGCCGACTACGACGCCGTGGACTTCGCCTGGTACTCGGGCGGACGGCTGAACGCCTGCTACAACTGCGTGGACCGCCACCTGGAGACGCGCGGCGACCAGACCGCGCTCGTGTGGGCCGCCGACGAACCGGGCGTGTACCGCCACATCAGCTACCGCGAGCTGAAGCACGACGTCTGCCGCATCGCCAACGTGCTCATCGCGCACGGCGTCAAGAAGGGCGACCGCGTCTGCCTCTACATGCCCATGATCCCCGAGACCGTGGCCACCATGCTGGCGTGCGCGCGGATCGGCGCGGTGCACTCGGTGGTGTTCGGCGGCTTCTCGGCCGAGTCGCTGCGCGACCGCATCCTCGATGCCGGCTGCCGCGTGCTGGTCACCGCCAATGTGGGCCTGCGCGGCGGCAAGGAGATCCCGCTCAAGGCCATCGCCGACAAGGCGGTGGAGGGGCTCTCGATGGTGACGAGCGTGCTGGTGGCGCGCCGCACCGACAAGGACGTGCCCATGCAGTCGGGCCGCGACCACTGGCTCGACGACGAGATGCGCCGCCAGCGCTCGACCTGCACCGTCGAATGGATGGGCGCCGAGGACCCGCTGTTCATCCTCTACACGTCGGGCTCGACGGGCAAGCCCAAGGGCGTGTTGCACACGACCGGCGGCTACCTGGTGTACGCGGCCTACACGCACAAGCTGGTCTTCGACTACCACCCGGGCGACGTCTACTGCTGCG
>CAZMQP010000417.1:0-2577 GCA_964568385.1 uncultured bacterium | reverse complement strand
CATCGCCGAGTGGGCGCCGGCGCCGGAGTGGTGGAACGTGGCCACCTTCAAGGAGCCCTTCCGGCTCGAGGGCAAGAAGACGCTGGGCTACGAGATCGCGGAGCAACTCGGCTGGCGCCTGCCGGACGTCATCCTGTATCCGACCGGCGGCGGCACCGGGCTGGTCGGCATGGCGAAGGCGTTCGCCGAGATGAACGCGCTCGGCTGGATCGAGCCGCCGCTGCCGAGGCTGGTCGCCGTGCAGGTCGCCGGCTGCGCCCCGGTCGTGCGCGCGTTCGAGTCGGGCGCCTCGCGCGCCGAGCCGTTCCCAGACCCCGTGACGCTCGCCAGCGGCCTGCGCGTGCCGGCGCCGTTCGCGGACTCGCTCATCCTCGCGGGCGTGCGCGGCAGCGGCGGCACGGCGGTGGCGGTCGGCGAGGACGAGATGCTCGACGCCATGGCCGAACTCGCCGCCGACGAGGGCGTGTTCGCCTGCCCCGAGGGCGGCGCGACGCTCGCGGCCCTGCGTCAGTTGCGCCGCAGCGGCGAGATCCGCGCGGAGCACCGCGTCGTGATCTACGATACGGGCAGCGGGCTCAAGTACCCGGAGGCGTGGCGCGCGGCGCTCGAGCGGCGGGGCCGCATGCGCCCGGCCTGAGAGGCGGCCGGCACCGTCTGCACCGCTGCGGCGGACCCGGCATCGAACGGCGCGGGTCTCAAGGCTGCTGGATCCGCGGAGGGAGGGCCGCATGGGCGGAGGGAAGCAGGGCGACGCACGGGTGCGGCGGACGTGAGCCCGGTGTCCGTGTACCGAGTGCCGCTGCCGGTCCCGGCGGCGGCGGCCTTCGCCTGGCACGAGCGGCCCGGTGCGTTCGAGCGGCTGTCGCCGCCCTGGCGGCGCGTGCGCGTGCTCGAGCGCCGCGGCGGCCTCGAGGACGGCGCCCGCGTCGTGCTGGACGCCGGCTTCCCCGCCGGCCGCTGGAGCCTCGAGCACGTCGGGTACGTGCGAGGGCGCGTCTTCCGCGACCGCCAGCTCCAGGGCCCGTTCGCCCGCTGGGAGCACACGCACGCGTTCACCGACGCCCCCGGCGAGGGCGGCCGCTCGGTGCTGGAGGACCGCATCGATTGGGCGCTGCCGCTGGCGCCGCTGTCCTCGGTCGCCCACCCGTTCGTGCGCGGCGACCTCGACGCGCTGTTCGCGTGGCGTCACCGCGTCACCGCGCTCGACCTGGCCGAGCGGGCCGCGCGTCCGGCGGCGCCGGGCATCGTGGCGGTCACCGGCGCCAGCGGCATGATCGGCACCGCGCTGTGCGCCTACCTGGGCACGCAGGGGTTCGAGGTGCGGCGGCTGGTGCGGCGTCCGGCCCGGGACGCCTCGGAGATCCGCTGGGACCCCGCGCGCGGTGAACTCGATCCGGGCGCGCTCGCCGAGGTGGAGGCGGTCATCCACCTGGCCGGCGCCGGCATCGCCGACCGCCCCTGGACGCCGGCGCGCAAGCAGGTCCTGACCGAGAGCCGCGTCGGCAGCACACGCACGATCGCGCGCGCCCTCGCCGACGCTCGCGGCGCCTGCCGCGTACTCGTCTCCGCCTCCGCCGTCGGCGTCTACGGCGACCGCAGCGACGAACGGCTCGAGGAGGACTCGGCGCCCGGCCGCGGCTTCCTCGCCGATCTCGCCCGGGCCTGGGAGGAGGCCGCGGCGCCTGCCGCCGCCGCTGGCATCCGCGTGGCGCATCCGCGCATCGGCATCGTGCTGTGGCCGCAGGGCGGGGCGCTCGAGCAGCTGCTGCGGCCCTTCCGCCTCGGCGCAGGGGGCCCGCTCGGGTCCGGGCGCCAGTGGTGGGGCTGGGTGACGCTGCACGACCTCGTCTCGATGCTCGTGTTCGCCGCCGCCACGCCCGCGCTGGAAGGGCCGTTCCACGCCGTGGCGCCCGAGCCCGTGCGCGTCGGCGAGCTGGCGCGGAGCCTGGGCCGCGTGCTTCGGCGGCCGGCGCTCGTGCCGGCGCCGGCGTTCGCGCTGCGCGCGCTCCTCGGCGCGGAGATGGCCGACGCGATGCTGCTCGCCGGCCAGCACGTGCGGCCGGCGGCGCTCACGCGCCTCGGCTACCGCTTCCGCGATCCGGCGCTCGAGGCGGCGCTGCGCGCGCTGCTCGGCCGCGTGAAGGCGGACGCGTGAGCGCCACCGCCGCGCTGCGCTTCGAGTCCGTGCACAAGCAGTTCCCGCTCGGCGACGGCACCGTGCGCGCGCTCGAGGACGTGACCCTCTCGTTCGAGCCGGGGGAGTTCGCCGCCATCATCGGACGCAGCGGCTCGGGCAAGAGCACGCTGCTCAATCTCGCCGCGGGCATCGACACGCCCAGCCGCGGCGAGGTGTGGGTCGCCGGCCGGGCGCTGTCGCGGCTCTCGGACGACGCGCTCACGGTGCTCCGGCGCGAGCGCATCGGCATGGTCTACCAGTTCTTCCACCTGCTGCCGACGCTGTCGGTGCGTGAGAACGTCGCGCTGCCGTCGCTGCTCGGGCGCGTGCCCGAGTCGCAGGCGCTCGCGCGTGCCGACGCGCTGCTCGACGAGGTGGGGCTCGCGCACCGGCGCGAGGCG
>CAZMQP010000416.1:0-2590 GCA_964568385.1 uncultured bacterium | reverse complement strand
GCGGGCCGCGCAGCACCACCGCGAGACGGCAGAGGAAGCGAAGCGCTCGCTCGCCGAACTGCGCCGCCGGCTCACGGTGGAGAGCGAGATGCTGCTCGCACGCTCGCGCGAGTTGTGGCAGACCGTTCAGCGCGAGGCGAAGAAGAAGGACAAGTCGCGCGCCGACGCCGAGGCGCTGCGCGACCAGATGGGCGAGGTCGAACGCGAGGCCGACGCCCTGCAGTCGGCGGCGCGACCGGCCGCACTCGGGCTGCCCGAGACGCAGGCGAGTGCGGCGCCACCGTCGCTCACGCCGGGCGCACGCGTACGGGTCACCGACCTGGGCTTCGAGGCGACGTTCGTGAGCGGCCCCGACGACGAGGGCCGGGTCACGCTCCGCCGCGGCAGTTTCAGCATCCAATCGCATGTCAGCCGTCTGGCCGCCGCGGAAGCCGTGCCGGTCCAGAAGGCGCGGGGACCGTCGGCGCGCTATGAAGCGAGCGACGAACCACCGCCGCTGGAGGCGGACCTGCGCGGCATGGATGTGAGCGAGGCGCTCGGGAGTGTGGATCATGCGCTCGACCGCGCGGTGCTGTCGGGGTTGCACGAGGTGCGCATCATCCACGGCATCGGCACGGGCGCGCTCTCGAACGCCGTCCGCAAGCATCTGAAGACGCATCCCCAGGTCGAGTCGCACCGCTGGGGCGAGGGACACGAGGGTGGGCGAGGGGTGACCGTGGCGAGGCTCCGATGAATCCCTGGGACACGAGGCGCTGGAACGACCGCTCCGGCGGCGGCTCGCGCACGCCCGGGGCCTCGGGCCGCTCCGGTGGGTCCGGGGCCGGAGGCCCCGGGGGCTCCAACGACGACTGGGTCGAACGCGTGCGCACGGCCTCCGACATCGTGGACATCGTGGGCCAGACCGTGCCCCTGCGACGTGTCGGACGGAACTTCATGGGCCGGTGCCCGTTCCACGAGGAGAAGTCGCCCTCGTTCTCGGTCAACGGCGAACGCCAGTTCTATCACTGCTTCGGCTGCAAGGCCGGCGGCGACGTCTTCAAGTTCATCATGGAGACCGAGAAGGTCGGCTTCCTGGAGGCGGTCGAGTTGCTCTCGCGCCGCGCCGGCATCCCGATCCCCGAGCGTCGCGCCGGCGAACGGAGCAAGCGCGCACCGCTCCTCGAAGCGCTCGACGCGGCCGCGACGGCGTACGAGCAGTGGCTCGGCGATCCCACGCACGGTGCGGCCGCGCGCGAATACCTCGAGAAGCGGGGGATCTCACGCGAGACCCAACGGGAGTTCCGCATCGGCCTCGCGCTCCCCGGCTGGGAGCATCTCGTCCAGCGGCTGCGCGGCCGATTCAACGACGAGGTGCTGATCGAGGCGCGGCTGGCCGGCCGCAAGGAAGGCGGGCGCTCGACGTTCGACTGGTTCCGCAACCGGCTCATGGTGCCGCTCGTCGCCCCGGGCGGGGCCGTGGTCGGCTTCGGGGCCCGGGCCATGGGCGACGAGCAACCCAAGTACCTCAACTCGCCCGAGTCGGCGGTCTACCACAAGGGCCAGTTCCTGTACGGGCTCGAACACGCCCGCAAGGCGGTCAAGTCCGACGGCGAGATGATCGTGGTCGAGGGCTATTTCGACGTCATCGCGCTCCATCAGGCCGGGGTCCGGAATGTCGTGGCCGCCTCCGGCACCGCACTGACCCCGGACCACGCCCGGGCGCTCAAGCGCATGGTCCGCGGGGTGGCGCTGACGTTCGACGGCGACGCTGCCGGCCAGCAGGCCATGCTGCGCTCGCTGGGGGTGCTGCTGGCCGAGGGGCTGGACGTGGTCGTGGTCGATCTGCCCCCGGGGGACGACCCGGACACCCTGGTGCGTCGCGCCGGGGCGGACGGATGGTGTAGAGTGCGGGATTCCGCCTACGACGCCGTGGAGTTCGTGCACCGACACGTGCTGCGCACCAGCACGGGGGGAGATCCCCGTGAGCGTGCGCTGCAGGTGGTCGTGCGCCTGCTCACCGGGGTCACGGACACGATCCGCCACCGGCTGCTCGTCGAACGAGCCAGCCAGGTGTTCGGTCTGTCCGAGGGGGTCATCGCGCGTGCCGCACGTCTCGCCACCAGCGGGGACGCCAGCGGACGACCGATGGCTGCCGCGGTGCGGGCGGAGCGCCAGACGGCGGCTCGCCTGGATCGCGACTTCCTGCTCGGACTCTGGCACCTCCCATCGATGCTGGAATCGGTGCGGACCTCGATCACACCGGATTACATGACCGAAGGGGCAGCGCGCGAGCTCTACGAGCACTGGCTCGAGCACGGCGTCGAGCTCCCCGACGGCGGCACGGATGTCGCGATGCTCGCGCGCGAGCTCGCGTCGACCGACGCCGAGACCTTGAATCACGAGCAGCTCGTGGTGGGCGGCGCGATCGCGCTCCGCCGCCGGCTGGTCGAGAAGCGCCTGCGTACGATCAAGCTGTTGAGTGGACAGACGAAGGACCCCGCCGAGTTGATGCGACTGCAGCAGGAGAATTACGAGCTGGCGAAAGAACTCGCCCGGCTCCGAGTCTGAGGAGAACGCCCTACATGGCGAGCACCGCTTCGAAGAAGGTCTT
>CAZMQP010000415.1:0-2598 GCA_964568385.1 uncultured bacterium | reverse complement strand
GGCGCTGCCGCTGCTGGCCCTGGCGGTGGTGGCCGCGCTCGCGCCGGCACTCGAGGCACGTGCGCTGCGGGACCCGGCGGTGTTCGTGGTGGCGCGTGAGACCGAGCTGGCCGGCGCCGACCTGGTGCTCGCGCCGGGCGAGGTGGTGCGCGCGAGCGCCGTCGCCGGCGCCGGCGATGGCCGCCTGCGGGTGCGTGCGGGGCGCGACCTGGCCAGCGAGGTGCCGGCCGGCGCCCTGATGCGGCCGGCGGACGTGGCGCGATGAAGCCCGTCGTCTGGATCGCGGCCGTGGCGCTCGCCGCCTCGCCCATCACGGCGCTCGACCAGGCGGTGCGCCAGCGCGTGCAGGCGGCGCGCACGCCGGCGCTCGAGGCGCCCATGCGCGCGGTGACGAGCGGCTCGCGCACGGCGCTCTACGTGGCAGCGGCGGCCGGCCTGCTCGCAGGCCCGGTCGGGCGCGCGGTCGTGCTCGAGGCCGTGGTCGGGCTGGTGCCGGTCAACCTCGCGGTCGAGGGGCTCAAGTGGACGGTCGGGCGCACGCGCCCCGATGGCGACGCGCGGCGCCGCAACTCGTCGTTCCCCTCGAGCCACTCCGCCAACGCCTGGGCCGCGGCCACGGTGCTGACCCGGCGCTGGCGCCGCGGCTGGCCGGCGTTCGCGGCGCTGGCGGCGCTGGTGTCGTTCTCGCGCATGTACCTCGACCGCCATTGGCTCTCGGATGTCACGGCAGGAGCGCTGCTGGGGATCGGGCTGACGCTGGCCGCGATTGCGGTCCTAGAAGGCTGGCGGCGTGCAAGGGCTTCCACCGCAGCCCGTTGAGGCGTGCAGTTCGCGCGACGCCTCATGGGTCCACGGGCTTGTCCGCCGGGCACGCGCGGCCTCCGGATACGGAACCCGCCTCGAGGGTGTTAGTGTGGGCTCGGCAATGGGCAGGGAGGGACGATGCCGATCCTCGACCTCACGTCAGCCCCCGGCGGACTTCTCGACCTCGTCGAGATCCGGTCCCGCCGCCGCGAGGGAGCACTCAAGCAACTGATCGAGCTCGCGCTCGCGCGCGGCGCCGTGCGGGACGTGTCATGGGCGCTGCAGGCCCTCATGCGCCGTGAGCGCCATGCGAGCACGTCGCAGGGCAAGGGCGTGGCCACGCCCCACGCGCGATCCATCGCCGTGGTGCGGCCGTGGTTCGGGCTCGGCCGCGCCGTGCGCGGCATCGAGTGGCCCGGCGACGAGGGTGAGCCCGTGCGCCTCGTGCTCTGCGTGCTGTCGCCGGCCGGTGTCTCGCTCGAGCGGCATGCCGCCCGCGTCGCCGGCGCCCTGCACGCGGTGCGGCTGCAGAAGCAGCGGCAGTGGCTGCTCGAGGCGGCCCCCGACGACGGACTGCGGACATGGCTCGAGAGCGTGACGCGGTGAGCGTGCCCGACCGGCTGGTGGCGCTGCAGGACCTCGACCTGCTGCTCGAGGAGTGGGGCCCGGGCGAGGGAGGCCGCGGGCCGCGGACCGCCGCGCCGGGAGCCGCCGCGCTCGCCACCGAACGGCGCCGGCTCACCGCCACCATCGACCCGCACTGGATGGATCTCTACGAGCGCTGTCGCGGCCGCTACGGCCGCGGCCTCACGCCGGTGCGCGACCGCGTCTGCCTCGGCTGCCAGACGCGGCTGCCGACCTCGGCCGCGCCCCCGGCGGGCATCGCGATCCTGCAGGTGTGCGAGAGCTGCGGCCGGCTGCTGCTCTGGGTGTGAGCCGCCTCGCCGCGGGCTGGACCGGCGGGCGCCCGCGCGTGCTACGCTCCCCGGACCGGTCGGCGAGGGCGCGACCGGTCGAGAACGGCCGGGAGGAGGAGCACGCGTGTCATCCGGAACATCCCACCGACCCCGGTTCGCCACCGGCCAGGCCGTGCTGGCGGCGATCCTGCTGAGTTCCTGCACCACGCTGCGGGAGGTCCCCCGCAGCGAACTGGCCGCGCGCCCCGAGCGCAAGGGCGTCGCCGTCGAGACGCGCGACGGGCTCTACTACCAGTTCGACCGCGCCACCTTCGATGCCGACTCGCTGTGGGGCTATCGCGAGCGGACCGACATCGAGGGGCCGTTCGGGCACGTGGCGCGCGTGCGGCTCGCGCTCGAGGACGTGGCCCGGCTGTCGGTCCGCACCATCGACTGGTATCGCACCGGCCTGGTCGGCGGCGGTGTCATCGGCGCCGCGATCGGCGTCGGCATCGGCTCGGGCGCGATCGGCGGCGACCGCGAGCCCACGAGCGGCGGCGGCGGTGGCCGGCTGCCCGACTGAGGTCAGCGGCGCAGGCCGCGGGCCGCGAGCGAGCCGAGCGCGGCGCCCGCGGCATCGGCGGCCACATCGAGCGCCTCGGCCCGGCCGCGCCGAGCGTCCAGCCATTCCTTGAGCAGTCCGAACGACAGCGACACGGCGAAGCCCGCGCGCGCGTCCTCGCTCGCGAGCGTCGTGCCGGCCGCGACCACGAACGACAGGCCGGCGTGCTGCAGGCGGTCGGGCCTCGTCCACGGCAGGTCGAGGCGCCGCGCGAGGTAGTCGGCCGGCGCCGCGGCGGCAGCCGCCGGCGCGGCGGCGGCGGGAGCTGCGAGTAGG
>CAZMQP010000414.1:0-2603 GCA_964568385.1 uncultured bacterium | reverse complement strand
GATGCCGGGGATGTAGAGCACCGGGCGTCCCATCTCGGTCGCACGGCCGATCGCCTCCTCGATGGCGTCGATGCCGGCCAGCCGCCGGACGAAGGGCTTCTTCCCCGCCTGGGCCATCGAGATGTAGTAGAGGACGAACAGGAAGAACGACCCCATGAACGCCAGCACGCTCACGCGGGTGACGTTGAACCAGCTCGAGCGCGCGATGGCGGGCCCCGCCGGGGCGCCGGCCGGCGTGAGGCCGCCCGGGCCGAACGCCGAGATCCGGTAGAAGTAGCGGGTGTTGCGGCGGATCGAGTTGTCGGTCTTGGTGACGACGCCGGCCACCAGGGAGTCGATCACGATCCACGGTCCGGCGGGGCTGTCACCGCGCTCGATCTGGTAGCCGAGTACTCGGCCATTGGAGGCCGAGTCGTCCGGCGACAGCCGCCAGCGGAGCTCCAGCGAGCGGCCGGCGTCGTTGGGGACGTCGGAGAAGGTCAGTCCGGAGGGCGGTCTCGGGGCCGCCGCGGCGGAATCGGCCTCCTGGGCGGCGGCCGGCGCGGCGAGGGCGCACGTCAGCCACAGGGCCACGGCCAGCCAGCGATGATGCCACGGACGGGGTCGAGCGGTACGAGGGCGGTGCAACGAGCCTCCCCGGTTCGAGTCCACTGCGTGAGCGGCGACCTTGCGAGAGCGCGCGGACGCTAGCAACCTTGCAGCGCTTCCGTCAATACGGGATCCGCGGCCCCCGCCCGCATCGCCTCCGGTCAGTCGGCGATGCGCTCGATGTTGGCCCGCGGCACCAGCACCTGCTCGTCGGAGTCCTGGAACGCCACCCGAAGCACGCGCACCTTCGCCTCGCTGTCGAGCGCCTGCAGTTCGGGCGGCAGTTCCACGACGCTCCCGATCCGGCCGAAGTAGGGCTGCCGGATGACGCGGATCAGCGAACCGATCTCGAGCCCGCCTTCGAGCCCCTCCGAGCCGGCGCCCGGATTCGGGATGCGGTGCGGGATGAGGATCTCGGGGCGCATCACGCCGGCGCGGATCTGCGTCGCACCGCTCACCGACGCGACCTCGCCCGCGTGATTGGCCAGCAGCCGGAACGTGCGCGCCGCCATCGGGATGTGGCCGAAGCCCTCGGTGAGCACGAGCGTGAAGCCGAGGTCCTCCTGACCCGTGATGGCGACGCCGAGGTCCTTGCCCAGCAGGCGGCGCAGGTCCTGGTCGTCGAAGCCGCCCACGATCACCGCCGCGACGCCGATCGCCTTGGCGCGCGTCAGGGTGTCGTACGAGACATAGGCGCCGCCCACGACGACCGCCCCGCGATGCTCGGGCTTGAGGTCGGCGACGCTCAGCACCGCCTCGGGACCCGACACCGCGACCGCGATCGGCCCGAAGGTCTCGCCGCCGACGCCGAAGATGCCCTGGATGAGCGCCCCATCCGCCTCGACCACCACGCCCTCGCCCGGCAGGACCTCGGCGATGCGGCCGCTCACATAGGCCTGCACCTCCACCGGGATCGGCGGCTCGCGCAGGATGAGCTGGCCGGTCACCGCGGACACGCTCTCGAGCGTGCAGTCCACGGGCGCCTCGACCTTGTTGGTGATGAGCCCGAACAGGCTCTTGGCGCTGGCGATGACGTCGCCCTTGCGGACCTGGGTGCCGAGGGGATGCGTCAGGGTCGCCTCGGTGACCGCCGGATCCACCGACAGCTTGGCCGCGAGGTTCACCGTCTGCACGTTGCCGGGCAGCTGGGTGCGGGCGACCACGGTATCGGGGACGACCTCGGCCGAGGCTTCCACGAGCACTTCGCCCTTGAGCGGCAGCCGCCGCTCGCGGTGCACGGTCGCCTGGTCGGTGACGCGCAGGCCCGGCGTGTAGGAGTGGGCCACGTCACACCTCCCGCGGATAGGCGGACAGGGCGCGGTTCCACGCGCGCAGCCGCTCGATCCGCTGGTTCGAGTCGTTGGGGAGCACGAAGGGCTGGCGCCCCCGCGTATCGATGAGCAGGCCCACGACGCCGCCTCGGACGCTGCGCGAGACGGCCTTGCCGCGCCCCTCGCCCATGTCGAAGGCGCGGTCGGGCGTGACGGTGAGCTGGAAGCGCCCGTCCTCGGGGATGGGCATCAGCACCAGTTCGCCGAACGGCACGTCGCGCGTCTCGGTGGCGCCTCCGGGCACCTTCACCTCCACGCTCACGCACCGCTGTCCGGGCTTGCCGGCGCCAATCGGCGCCACGCACGGCCCCAGCAGGATCAGGCAGTCGCGCTCGAACACCTGCGTCGCCGCCTCCTCGTGCACGGTCGAGAGCACGCCGAGCTGCGGGGTCATGAAGATGCTGTCCACCGCGAGCTCGGTGATGCCCTCCGGCAGGAACGCATCCACCATCATCAGCGCCGCCTGCGACCGCCGCGGCGCGTGCGACAGCACGCCGCCCGAGCCCACCAGCAGGCCGAGGTCGAGCAGGTTCACCAGCGTCGAGCCCGAAGCCGACTGCTCGAACGTGTCCGAGATTTCGCGCGCGGACAGCTTGCCCTTGAGCCCCACCGCCAGCGACTTGTGCTGATCGAACGACAGGCGGAGCGCCACGCGCCAGATCGCCAGCTCGATGACGAGGTCGT
>CAZMQP010000413.1:0-2612 GCA_964568385.1 uncultured bacterium | reverse complement strand
GAGGCCGGGCGGGCCGAGGCGCTGCTCGCCCGGCAGGCCATCGCGCCGGCCGAGGCCGACCGCGCACGCGCCCAGCGCGCGGCTGCCGAGGCCGCCGTCTCGGCGGCGAACGAGAACCTGCGCCTGAGCGAGGACGGCTTCCGGCGCCAGCAGGTCGCGGCCGCGCGCGACGCGGCCACGGCGGCAGCGGCGCAGGCGGCGGGCGCCCGCAGCCGTGCCGGCGAGCTCACGCTGACCGCCCCGTCTGACGGCGTCGTGCTGCTGCGCAACTTCCTGCCGGGCGAACTGGTGCCGGCGAACCTGCCGGTCGTGACGCTCGGCGACCCGGGCCGGCTGTGGATGCGCCTGTACATCGCCGCGCCGCTCATCACGCGCTTCCGGATCGGCGACGCGGTGGAGGTCACGCCCATCGGATCGCGCACCGCCTACCCCGGCCGGGTGGTGCGCATCGCCACCCAGGCCGAGTTCACGCCGCGGGCCGCGCTGACCGAGGAGGAGCAGGCCGACCTGGTGTTCGCGGTGAAGGTCGCACTCGAGCCGTCGGCCGGCGCGCGCGCGCCGGGCCTGCCGGCCGAGGCCGTCATCCGGCCCGCCGCCGCGCGCCCGTGAACGGCGAACCCGCCGCCCCGGTCATCGCGGTCGAGGGGCTGGTCAAGCGGTTCGGGTCGTTCACCGCCGTGGACGGCCTCCACTTCACCGTGGCGCCGCGCGAGATCTTCGGCATCCTCGGCCCCAACGGCTCCGGCAAGACCACCACCATCCGCATCCTGTGCGGCCTGATGGAGCCCACCGAGGGCCGCGCGCGCGTGGCCGGCGCCGACGTGGCGACGCAGCCCGACGTGGTGAAGTCGCGCATCGGCTACATGTCGCAGGCGTTCGGGCTCTACCGCGACCTCACGGTGGACGAGAACCTCGACTTCTATGCCGGCGTCTACGGCCTCGCGGCCGCACGCCGCCGCGAGCGGCTGGCGTGGGCCAAGCAGGCGATGCGGCTCGGCGAGATCGGCCCGCGGCTGGCCGGCGTGGTCTCGGGCGGGCAGAAGCAGCGGCTGGCGCTCGCGTGCGCCATGATGCACGAGCCGCGCGTGGTGTTCCTCGACGAGCCCACGGCGGGCGTGGACCCCGCGGCGCGGCGGCTGTTCTGGCGCATCATCCGCGAGCGCGCCGACGAGGGCACCACCCTCATCGTGACCACCCACTACATGGACGAGGCCGAGCGCTTCGACCGCCTGGCGTTCCTCTCGCGCGGCCAGCTCAAGGCCCTCGGCACGCCGGCCGAGGTGAAAGCGGTGTTCGGCGAGGGCCTGTCGCTCGAGGACATCTTCGTGTCGCTGCAGGACACCGAGCCATGAACCGCGCGCGCCTCGCCGCGATGATCCGCAAGGAGTTCGTGCAGATGCGGCGCGACCCGGCCACGCTGCGGCTGATGCTCGCCGTGCCGGTCATGCAGCTGCTCATCTTCGGCTTCGCCATCCGCACCGACGTCCGCAACCTGCCGACCACGGTGCTCGACCAGAGCCGCACGGCGCAGAGCCGAGCACTGATCCAGCGGCTCACCGCCACCGGCAACTTCGTGCTGTCGGCCCCCTCGGACTCGTACGCCGAGGCGCTCGAACGCGTGGCGCAGGGGCACGCCCGCGCCGCGTTCGTGATCCCGCCCGATTACGCGCGCGACCTCAAGCGCGGCCGCACCACGGCGGTGCAGGTGCTGGTGGACGCCAGCGATCCGACCGCCTCGCAGAACGCCATCGCCGCGGCCCAGATGGTGGGCCAGCGGCTCAACCTCGAGACGCTGCAGTCCCGCGTCGGCGGCGCCGGCGTGAACATGGCCGTGGATATGCGGGTGCGCCCGCTCTACAACCCGGCGCTCAAGAGCGCGGTGTTCATCGTGCCGGGCATCATCGGCATGATCCTGAGCAACATCCTGATCATCATCACCGCGCTGTCGCTGGTGCGCGAACGCGAGACGGGCACGCTGGAGCAGCTCATCGTGACCCCGCTCGCCCGCGCCGAGATCATGATCGGCAAGATCGCGCCCTACGTGCTGGTCGGCTATATCCAGATGACCACGGTGCTGATCGCCGGGCACCTCGTGTTCCACGTGCCGGTGCGCGGGCCGCTGCTCGAGCTCTACGCGGCCACGTTCCTGTTCATCGTGGCCAACCTCGGCATGGGCCTGTTCATCTCGACGCTGGGGCGCACGCAGGCGCAGGTCACCCAGAGCGCGTTCCTGTTCCTGCTGCCCAACGTGCTGCTGTCGGGGTTCATGTTCCCGCGCGAGGCGATGCCCGACCTGGCCCGCTGGGCGGGCGCGCTGCTGCCGCTCACGCACTACCTCACACTGATCCGCGGCATCGTGCTCAAAGGCGTCGGCCTGGCCGAGGTGTGGCCGCAGGCGGTGGCGCTGCTCGGGTTCGCGGTGGCGTTCTTCGGGTTCTCGACGCTGCGCTTCCGCAAAACGCTCGAGTAGGGCGGGCATCGCCGCTCGCCTGTGGCTCGGCGGGCTCGTCCTCGCACCCGGCCTGTGGTTCGGCGGGCGCGTCCTCGCACCCCGCCTGTGGTTCGGCGGGCGCGGACCCTGCTCGCTCCGGCGGACGCTCGCCTCGGACCTC
>CAZMQP010000412.1:0-2612 GCA_964568385.1 uncultured bacterium | reverse complement strand
ACCTGCCGGTGCCCCGCAGCGCGTTCATCGGCCGCGAGCGCGAGCGCCGCGCCGAGCTCGAGGCGCTCGAACAGGAGCGGCTGGTGACGCTGACGGGCGTCGGCGGCTGCGGCAAGACCCGGCTCGCGCTCGCGGCCGCGCAGCAGGCGCTCACCTCGTTCGAGGGCGGCGCCTGGTTCGTGGACCTGGCGCCGCTCGCGAGCGGCGAGCGCGTCGCCGAGGCGGTCGCACGCCTGCTCGAGGTGCGCGAGGAGGGCGACCGCCCGATCGAGGACACGCTCGCGGAGTGGATCGGACCGCGCCGCCTCCTGCTGCTGCTCGACAACTGCGAGCACCTGATCTCCGCCTGCGCCTCACTGGTCGAGCACCTGCTCGACCGCTGCGAGGGGCTGCACGTGCTCGCCACCAGCCGCGAGGGGCTCGGCCTCGCGGGCGAGCGGCTGATCGGGGTGCCGTCGCTCTCGGCGCCCTCCGCGCGCGCGCCCTCGGACCCCGAGGCGCTGCTGCGGTACGAGTCGGTGCAGTTGTTCGTGGACCGCGCGCGCGCCGTGAGCCCGGCGTTCGAGTTGACCGCCGGCCACGCCGAGGCGGTGGCCGAGATCTGCCGCCGGCTCGACGGCATCCCCCTGGCCATCGAACTGGCCGCCGCGCGCGTCAAGGTGCTCGCGCCGGCGCAGATCGCCGGACGGCTCGACGACCGGTTCAAGCTGCTGACGGGCGGCAGCCGCACCGCCATGCCGCGGCACCAGACCCTGCGCGCGACCATCCAGTGGAGTCACGACCTGCTGCTGCCGCCCGAGCGCGAGCTCATCCGCCGGCTGGCGGCGTTCGCGGGTGGCTGGACGCTGGAGCACGCCGCGCGGGTGTGCGACGACGACGGCGACGAGTTCGCCGTGCTCGACGTGCTGCAGCATCTGGTGGACAAGTCGCTGGTGCTCACGCAGCGCGGCCCGGATGGCACGGCCCGCTACCGCATGCTGGAGAGCGTGCGGCAGTTCGCCGCGGAGCAGCTCGAGGAGAGCGGCGAGGCGCCGCGCATCCGCGAGCGGCACCTCGACTGCATGCTGTCGCTGGCGGAGCGCACCGAGGAGGCGCTGTCGGGGCCGCACCAGGCGGCGCACTTCGCCATGCTCGACGTCGAACTCGAGAACCTGCTGGCCGCGCTGGCGTGGTGCGAATCGGCGGAGGGCGGCGCCGCGCGCGGGCTGCGCCTGGCCGGTTCGCTGTGGCGCTTCTGGTCGGGCCGGCAGCACTACGACCTCGGACGCCGCGCCATCGAGGCCGCGCTCGCGCACCGCGGCGCCGAGGCCGACTCGCCCGAGCGCGCACACGCGCTGGTCCGGGCCGGCGGCATGGCCCTCTACCAGGGCGACTACGGCGGTGCGCGGCCGCACATCGAGCAGAGCCTCGCGCTGTACCGCCGCCTCGGCGACGACAAGGGCGTGGCGCGCGCGCTGTCGGGGCTCGCGGTCGTGGCGATGTACCAGGGCGACTACGCCACCGCCCGCACCTGCAACGAGGAGAGCCTCGCCGGCTACCGCGCCCTCGGCGCCGTGCGCGGGGAGGCCCTGGCGCTGCACAACATCGGCTACCTGGCGTGGTGCGAGCGCCGGGGCGAGGACAGCCTGCGCCACTTCGAGCAGGCGCTGGCGCGCATCGTCGAGGCCGGTGACCGCCAGCAGCAGGCGCTCACCCTGGCGGGCATCGGGGCCGCCCACCTGCTGCTGGGGCGGCCGCAGGACGCACGCGTTCCGCTGGCCGAGGCGCTGCGTCTGGCGCTCGAGCTCGGCACCGAGCGCGAAGGGGTCTACGCCGTCGAGATGACCACCGAACTCGCGATCGGCGAGGGCGACAACGAGGCCGCGGCCCGGCTCATCGGCGCCGCGGCCGCCCTGCGCGAGCGGATCGGGTCGCCCACGGTCCCGGCCGAGGACGCCGCCCGGCAGCACCAGCGCTCGAGGTTGTCGGAACGCCTCGGGGAGGCGGCCTTCGCCGCGCTGGTGAGAGCCGGGGCGGCGTGGGATGGCCCGGAGACCCTGGCCCGGGCCCTCCGCGTGCTGGAACCCGAATCCCCCCGCCCGGAGCCGCATCCGAAGCCCGCTCAGACGGATTGATAATGTCGGCTCGCAACGCATGATGGTTGTTTGCTTTGCGAGCAGGCGCTATCCTATTCCCGTCGAGTCGTCCCCCGCTCCACAGGAAACTGGATTCCGTGCACCTTCGTGGTCGAGCGCGATCGGGTGCGGACCAGGGCCCTGCCCTCGTCCCGGCACATCGCCGGGATGCTCCGTCGCCCCGCTCGCATCCGAGGTGCCCATGAAGCGTCTTGTGACTCCACTGGCGCTGCTCGCCACGCTGGTGCTGGGCCTCGCGCCCGCGCCCGTGCGCGCGCAGACGCTCATCTTCGACTACGTCGGGTTCGACTACGAGTCGCCCGACTTCGCGCCCGGATTCGGCGAGGTCGGCTCCGGCTACGTCGGGCTCGGGCTGGTGCCGAACATCTTCGCGCCGCTCGTCTCCGACACGTCCTCGAACCAGTACACGTACGTGATCTCGGGTCTTCAGTCGAGCAGCGTGCAGACGTTCGGTTCGTTCCAGCTCATCACCTACAC
>CAZMQP010000411.1:0-2618 GCA_964568385.1 uncultured bacterium | reverse complement strand
GCGATTCGAGCGCGAAGCCCGCCTGCTCGCCTCGCTCAACCACCCGAACATCGCCGCGATCTACGGGCTCGAGGAGTCCTCGGGCACGCCGTATCTGGTGCTCGAGCTGATCGAGGGCGAGTCGCTGGCCGGGCGCCTGACGCGCGGACCCCTTCCGGTACGGGAAGCGCTCGACGTGGGCAGCCAGATCGCCGCGGGCATGGAGGCGGCCCACGAGCGCGGCGTCGTCCACCGCGACCTGAAGCCCGCCAATGTGATGCTCTCCACCTCGGGCGCGGTCAAGGTGCTCGACTTCGGCCTCGCCAAGGGCGGCGCGGCGGAAGCCGCTTCCGCGCCCGACCTGTCGGTGTCCCCCACCGTGGCGCTCGCGGCGACCGGCGCCGGCGTGATCCTCGGCACCGCCCCCTACATGAGCCCCGAGCAGGCCCGCGGCCGGGCGGTGGACCGCGCCACGGACGTGTGGGCGTTCGGCTGCGTGCTGTTCGAGTGCCTCACGGGCCGGCCGGTGTTCGCCGGCGAGACCGTCTCGGACGTCATCGCCCGCATCCTCGAACGAGAGCCCGACTGGAACGCGCTGCCGCCTTCGGTGCCCGCCCGCCTCCGGGACGTGCTCCGGCGCTGCCTCATCAAGGACGCCGCGGAGCGGCCGCGCGACATCGGCGACCTGCGCCGGGAACTGGGCGCGATCGCCACCGAGCTCTCCTCGGGCCCGGCCGGCGCGAGTGCCCGTCCGGCCGTCCCATCGCTCGCCGTGCTCTATTTCGAGAACCTCGCCCGTGACCCCGAGAGCGACTACTTCTGCGCCGGGATCACCGAGGACATCCTCACCGACCTCTCCAAGGTCCGCGGGCTGCGTGTGGCCTCGCGCAACGCGGTGGCGCGCTATCGCGGCGCCACGCCCGACCTGCCGAAGCTCGCCGCCGACCTCGGGGTGGGGGCCGTGCTCGAGGGGAGCGTGCGCCGCGCCGGGGATCGCGTCCGCATCAGCGTCCAGCTCGTCAACGCCGCCGACGGCTTCCAGCTGTGGGCCGAGCGTTACGACCGCACCATGGAGGACGTGTTCGCGGTGCAGGCCGAGATCGCGGCGTCCATCGCCGAGGCGCTGCGGGTGGCGCTCTCTCCCGCGGAGGCGGCTTCGATCGCGAAGAACCGCCCGCAGGATGCGCGCGCTTACGACCTCTACCTGCGAGGGCGCGAGAAGTACGGGCAGTACACGGTCCTCTCGCTGCGCGAAGCGCTCGCGTTGTTCGAGGCGGCGATCGAAGCCGACCCCGAGTACGCGCTGGCGTGGGCGGGGATCGCCGACTGCCACGGCCAGATCTCCCAGAAGAGCATCGACGTGGATGTGGCCGAGACCGCACGGCGCGGCCTCGAAGCCGCGAGGCGCGCCATCGCGATCGACCCCCGGCTCCCCGACGGCTACAAGGCGGAGGCGCTCAACCTGATGGCCCTGGGGGATCTGGAGGGGGCCCATCGGGCGCTGGCTCGCGCGCTCGAGGCCGACCCGCGTTACTCGCCCGCGATCATCAACATGGCCGTCGCGTGCGTGCAGCGGGCCGACATCGCCGGAGCCGAACGCCACCTGCGACGCGCGCTCGAGGTGGATCCCCAGGATGCCTTCGCGACCACATGGCTCGGCCTGCTGGCGTGGCTCACCCGCCGGGACGAAGCGGCACTCGCGCTCGCGACGCGGCTTCGCCAGCTGTCGGATGACGCACTCTACATCACGTACTCGCACGTCATGCGCATGATGGTGCAGCTCTCCCGTGGAGCCGTGGGTGCCGCCGCCGCGGCGCACCAGGCGGCCGCCGAGGACGGCGCACGCCCCGACGACCTGCGCGCGGCGGCGGCCGCGATCGCTGCCGCCCAGGGTGGCGGCTCGGAGGTGCTCGCCGAACTCGAGGAGGTGGCCCGCCTGCCCGACGTCATCGTACCCAGCGGACTGGTGGGCGCCGCGGCGGCCGTTCGGCTCGGGGGGATCGAGACCGCGCTGCGATGCGTGATGGCGCCGGTGCACAAGCAGGTTCTGCCGGTGTTCGCGCGGCTGGATCCCCAACTGCACGCGATCCTCGATCTTCCGGCACTTGCGCCGCGCCGAAGCGACGCGGCGCTGGTGTGGCCGCTCGAGGCCCCCATGCTCGACGCCTCGGTGCACCGCCTGTTCCGCGAGGTGCGGATCGAGTCCGGACTCCCGCCCGCGAGTGACGCCCGCTAGGAGAGCGCTGCGGGATCCATGCCGCGACGGCTCGCGAGGGCCCGCGGGCGCCGGCCGAATCCGCACGCCCGGGCCGCAAGCAGGGCATGGTGTCCGCCGCCGCTACGCCGCCTCGTCCTGCTTGAGGCTGAACTGCGGCCGGTCGGCGGGGGCGCCGCCGGCGGCGTCCATCTTGATCCGCAGCCGCAGATTGTTGGCGCTGTCGGCCTGCCGCAGCGCCTCCTCGAGCGTGATGGCGCCGGCTCGGTGCAGCGCGTAGAGCGCCTGGTCGAAGCTCTGCGAGCCGTCGAGCGAGTTGGCCTCGATGGCGGCCTTCATGGCGGCGATCTCGCCCTTGGCCATGAGGTCGGCGATCAGCGGCGAGTTGAGCATCACCTCGACCGCCGCGACGCGGCCCTCGCCC
>CAZMQP010000410.1:0-2644 GCA_964568385.1 uncultured bacterium | reverse complement strand
CCCGGCGGCTTCTCGTTCCGCAAGCCGGCCTACGAGCTCGACTGGGACCACGTCGCCCTCGCCGACAGCGCCGACGCGGCCGGCTTCGTCGCGATGCTCACCGTGTCGGTGCCCGATTCGCTGCTCGGCCACACGCTGCTGCGCAAGCTCGGCGCCGGGACGACGCACTGGAGCGTGGGCACCTCGCACACGTTCGTGATCGCGAGCTCGCTGAACCCTTAGCGGCGGCGGCGCCGGTCAGGCGCCGGCGGCCGCCACCTCGGCGAGATGCGCGATCGCTTCGTCGAGCTGGGCGTCGGCCAGGTAGGGCGCGGGCCCCAGCCGCAGCGTGCCGCCGCGCCAGTCGGTGCGCACGCCGCGCTCGCGCAGGGCGGCGCACAGCGCGCCGGCGCGCGGGCTCTCGAGCGCGAGGAAGCCGCCGAGCGCCGGCAGTGGCACGCTGCGGTCGCGGCGGATGAGTGCCGGATCGAGGTCGAGCGCGTCGAAGCGCGCGGCCAGCCGGCCCACCTGCCGCTGGCTCACCTCGCGCAGCAGCGGCGGGGCGAGCCGCTGCTCCTCGAAGAACGCGAGCACGCGCGCGGCGCGGTAGTGGCTCGTGGGGTCGTAGGTGGCGCCGGCCCAGCGCGCCGCGCCCTCGCCGTAGGGCACACCGCCGCCCGGGCGCTCGGAGAGGCGCGCGAACTCGCTGAACCAGCCCGTCACCACGGGCTCGAGGTCGTCGCGTCCCGGCGGCACCCGCAGGAAGCAGTTGCCCTCGCCGAGCTGGCAGTACTTGTAGCCGCCGCCGGTGAGGAAGGCGCGCTCCAGCCCCTCGTGCACGAGCGACATGGGCACGACGTTGAGGTGGTGGTAGGTGTCCACCAGCAGTTCGGCGCCGTGCCGCTCGCACGCCTCGGCCAGCGCGCCGAGTCCCGGCACGAGGTGTGCGTTGCCGAACAGCACCGACGACACGCACGCCGCCGCGGTGCGGTCGTCGAGCACGGCGGCGGCGCGTTCGGCGATGCGGTCCGCGGGCGCCGACGGCACCTTGACCACCTCGATGCGGCCGGTGGCGGCGAGGCGGTCGAGCTGCCGTCGCAGCGTGTGGAACTCGCCGTCGGTGGTGACGAGCCGCGGCCGCGACGCGAGCGGCAGCGCCGACAGGAACCGCACCACCAGCTCGTGGGTGCTGGCGCCCAGCACGATGAGGCCCGAGGGGTCGCCGAGCAGGCGCGCGAAGCCGCGCTGCACGGCTTCGGCCTGCGCCCACGCCAGCGGCCACTTCTCGTCGGCGTGCTCGGCGGCGTCCCGCCACGCCTGCTGCTGCGCCTCGAACGCCACGTCGGGCCAGGCCTGGTGGGAGTGGCCCGTCAGCAGCAGCCGCTCGGCGGCCCCGAAGCGCGCGTAGTGCGGCGCCAGCGAGTTGGGCGTGGCCGCCAGCGAGTCGGGCGTGTGCGGGAAGAGGTTCACAGTCCGGTGCGGATCGCCCACAGGTCGGGGAAGGCGGGCCGGTCGAGCGTCGTCTTGAGGTAGGCGGCGCCGTCCGAGCCGCCGGTGCCGCGCTTGGTGCCGATGGTGCGCTGCACCATCTTGACGTGGCGGTAGCGCCACTCCTGCACGCCCTCGTCGAGGTCCACGAGCCGCTCGCACACGGTGCGCGCCGAGGCGTCGTTCCGGTAGACCTCGAGCAGCACGCGCTGGAGCGGCTCCGATTCGGTGACCGGCGCGGTGACGTCGCGCGCCAGCGACTCGGCCGGCACCGGGTGGCCGGCGGCGGCGAGATAGCGCAGGAACGCGTCCCACACGGTGGGCGCCGCGAGCCGGCGCTCCAGCTCGAGCCGGGCGGCGCTGCCCGGGGCGTAGCGCTCGAGCGCCGCGGGCTGCTTCACGCCGAGCACGAACTCGAACGCGCGGAACTGGTGCGACTGGAACCCGCTGCCCGACTCGAGCCGCGCGCGGAACGACAGGAACTCGAGCGGCGTCATGGTCTCGAGGATGTCGATCTGCGCCACGTTCACCTTGAGGATCGTGAGCGTGCGCTTGAGCGTGTGCAGCGCCCGCGGCGTGTCGTGGTCGGCGAGCAGCCGCTGCAAGTAATCGAGCTCGTGCAGCATCTGCTTGAACCACAGCTCGTACACCTGGTGGATGACGATGAACAGCATCTCGTCGTGCTCGGGCCCGTCCGAGAGCGGCTGCTGCAGGCGCAGCAGTTCGTCGATCTTGAGGTAGCTGGCGTAGGTGACGGCCATGGTCAGGTGAACCTCGGCTGGTAGCGGTCGAGCGAGGCGTACGGATCCGGCCACGGCAGCGCGTGCCCGAGGGCGTGTGCCGCGTGGCGGGTCCAGTACGGGTCCCACAGGTGCGCGCGGGCGAGCAGGCACAGGTCGGCGCGCCCCGCCGCGAGGATGGTGTTGACGTCGGAGTACGACGAGATGTTGCCCACCGCCATGGTGGCGATGCCCACCTCGTGGCGGATGCGGTCGGCGAACGGCGTCTGGAACAGCCGGCCGTAGACGGGCTGCTGGTCGGCCACCGTCTGCCCGGCCGACACGTCCACGATGTCGCACCCGTGCGCCTTGAGCTGGCGCGCCACCTCGACCGCGTCCTCGGGCCGCATCCCGCCCGGCGCCCAGTCGGTCGCCGAGATGCGCACCGACATCGGCTT
>CAZMQP010000409.1:1250-2652 GCA_964568385.1 uncultured bacterium | reverse complement strand
CATCCGCGCGGCGCTGGCGCGCGTGTACTCCGGCCTGCGGGGCACGAGCGGGCGAGCCACCACGTCGCTGTCGCTGTCGCTCGGACGGCTGCGCAGCATCCAGGTGTTCCTGCTCGGCCATGTCGTGCGGCCCGGCGGCTACACGCTGAGCGCCGTCTCGCGCGCGCTCAACGCGCTCTACGCCGCCGGCGGCCCCACGCTCGAGGGCTCGCTGCGCGACGTGCGCATCGTCCGCGGCGGCGAGGTCGTGGCGCACGTGGACCTCTACGACGTCATCCTGCACGGCGCGAGCCGCGACATGCCGCGGCTCGAGAACGGCGACGTGGTGTTCGTGCCGCCCGCCACCCGCCGCGTCTCGGTCACCGGACCGCTGCGGCGGTCGGGCCGCATCGAGCTCAAGGACGGCGAGCAGTTGCGCGACCTGGTGCGCATCGCCGGGGGCGTGCTGCCCGAGGCCGACCTGACGCGGGCGCAGATCGACCGCATCACCCCGCCCGAGCTGCGCGAGCGCCTCGCCGGCCAGGGCCGCATCGCCCTCGACGTGCCGCTGGGGCGCGTGCTCGACGGCGGCGCCGCCGACGTGACGCTGAGCGATGCCGACTCGCTGCAGGTGTTCACGCTCCCGCAGCGCCGCACCAACACCGTCCAGCTGAACGGACGCGGGGTGCTGCGCCCGGGCGTGTACCAGTACCGCGACGGCCTGAAGGTGTCCGAGCTGATCGCCCTCGCCGGGGGCGTCACCCCCGACGCCTACCTCGACCGCGCGCAGGTCGTGCGCACGCTGCCCGACTCGAGCCGGGCATCGCTCCACTTCGTGCCCTCGCGCGCGCTGTCGGGCGATGCCGCCGAGGACCTGGTGCTGCATCCGATGGACGACGTCTCGATCCGCTCGCGCTGGGACCTCGAGGAGCGCCAGAGCGTCACCGTGCACGGGCTGGTGCGCTCGCCCGGCCGCTTCGAACTGCTCGACGGCATGACATTGACCGACCTGCTGATGCGGGCGGGCGGCCTCACCGACGACGCCTACGCGGTGCGGGCCGAACTGACCCGCGTCGCTTCGGGCCGGCGGCTGGCGGACACGCTGCAGGTGCCGCTCCAGCGCGACCTGACGCGCTGCGTCGAGGCCTCGTCGTTCCGGCTGCAGCCGCATGACGCCGTGTTCATCCGCCGCGACCCCGACTACCGGGAGCCCGAGTTCGTGGTGCTCGCTGGCGAGGTCCGCTTTCCCGGGACCTACGCGCTCACCCGCCGCGACGAGCGGCTGAGCGACCTGATGAAGCGCGCGGGCGGCCTCACGCCCGAGGCGTACGCCGAGGGCGCGCGCTTCTCGCGGCGCACCGGGGCGCGGCTGGCCATCGAGCTGCCGCGCGCGCTGCGCCAGCAGGGCAGCCGCCATGACCTG
>CAZMQP010000409.1:0-1240 GCA_964568385.1 uncultured bacterium | reverse complement strand
GTGCTGGCGGGCGACACGCTGCACGTGCCGCGCTACGCACCCTCGGTGAGCATCGAGGGCGCCGTGCTCAACCCGGTGACGGCGCTGCACCAGCCGGGCGCGGGGATCTCGCACTACATCACGCAGGCGAGCGGCTTCCGCCCCGACGCCGACCGCCGCGGCATCGTGGTGATGGCGCCCTCGGGCCGCGTGCGCAAGGGCGGACGCCCCGAGCCCGGCAGCCGCATCCTGGTCCCGGCCCGGCCGGCCGATGCGAAGGGCGACGGCCTCAAGGACATCGCCACCGTCATGAGCATCGTGGCGAGCGCCGCCACCACGTACTTCCTCGTCAGCCAGGGCGGCAAGTGACCATGGACCACGCGCCCGGCAGCCGCCCGCGCATCGCGCACACTTTCGCGCCCGAGCCCGCGCCCGCCACCGGCGCCGGCTGGGGGGACGCTGTGCGCGCGCTGTGGCCGCACCGCCGCCGCCTCGCGGCCGGCGCGGTGGCCGGGGCCGTGCTCGGTGCGGCGCTGGCGCTGGTGCTGCCGCGCACGTACGTCGCCACCGCGGCGCTGCTCGAGGCGCCGCGCGCCGGCGGCTCGGCGCTCGACCAGCTCAGTCTCAGCGCGGAGGCCCTGGGGCTGCCCTCGCGCGGCAGTTCGAGCAACGCCCTGACCTACCCGGACATCCTGCGCAGCCGGCGCCTTCTCGGCGCGCTGCTGGAGAAGCCGTTCCCTGACGCACGAGGGGAGTCACGCCCGCTCCGGGTGTGGCTTGTGCCAGGAACGGCGACTCCGCAGCGCACCGAGCGGGCGCTCGAGGCCCTGCGCGACCGTCTCGACATCGCGCTCGACCGCCGCACCAACCTGCTCCGCGTCGGCGTGCGCGACCACGACCCCGTGCGCGCGGCGGCGGTCGCCAATGCGGCCTGCGCCGAACTGCAGCACGTGCTCGTCCACAGCATGACCACCCAGGCGGGCGCCCAGCGCCGGTTCGTCGAGGAACGGCTCACCGAGGCGCAGCGCCGCCTGGCGCGTGCCGAGGAATCGCTGCGGGGCTTCCGCGAGGCCAACCTGCGCGGCAGCAACCCGCGCCTGGCGCTCGAGGCGGCGCGGCTCGCCCGCGAGGCGAGGACGCAGGAGGAGATCGTGCTCGCGCTGACGCGCCAGCACGAGCTCGCGCGCGTGGACGAGCAGCGCGACGTGCCGGTGCTCAACGTGCTCGATGCCGCGGTGCCGCCGGCCTTCGCCAGCGCGCC
>CAZMQP010000408.1:0-2653 GCA_964568385.1 uncultured bacterium | reverse complement strand
CGGCGGCCGCAGCAGCGGCCGCGAGACGCTCGGACGCGTCGCCGCCGGCGCGCTGGCGCTCGGCGCGCTCGCCGCCGTCGGCGTCGGCATCGTGGGCGGCACCGTGCAGGTGGGCGACCTCGCCACCGAGCGGCGCGACTGGGCCGAGACCGAGCGCAACCCCGTGCGCTGCCCCGATGCGGCGGCCGCCGAGGCGATGGCCGCGCGCATCGCCGCGGTGCGCGACGCACGCGACTCGGTCGGCGGCGTGGTGGAGGTGGTGGCGACCGGCGTCCCGGCGGGCTGGGGCGATCCCACCATGGCCAAGCTCGACGCCCAGCTGGGCGCCGCGATGCTGTCCATCCCGGCCACCAAGGGGGTCGAGATCGGCGGCGGCTTCGCGATGTGCGCGCGGCACGGCTCCGAGACCAACGACGTCTTCGACGGCGAGCGCCATCTCACCAACTTCGCGGGCGGCGTCTCGGGGGGCATCTCCACCGGCGCCGATATCGTCGTGCGCGTCGCGGTGCGCCCGGCCACCAGCATCGGCAAGCCGCAGACCATGGCCCGGCTCGGCGGCGGCACCGAGACGGTGGCCATCGAGGGCCGCCATGACCCGTGCATCTGCCCGCGCGTCGTGCCGGTGGCCGAGGCGATGCTGGCGCTCACCCTGATGGACGCGTGGATGCACCAGCGCGCCCTGCGGGGGCGCGAGCGATAGGCGTTTCCGGCGCGGGGGCCGTGGGAGTAGGCTGACGGGGCCCCGCGCGGCGGCCGCCCGCCGCCCGCCCGTAGCCGGAGGATCCGCATGCGCATCCGCCCACGCCTCGCCGCCCCGGCCCTGCTGATGCTGGCCGCCCTCGGCGCGGCCGGCCCGGCCGGCGGCTCGGTCTACGAGGTGTCGGATCTCGGCAGTCTCGGCGGCCTGCCCGGCGCCGGCGCCGTGGCGCTGAACGGGGCGGGGGAGAGCGTCGGCTACTCGTTCATCCCGGGCGGCTTCGTGCACGCCATGCTCAACCGCAAGGGCACGGTCATCGACCTCGGCACGCTGGGCGGCTCGCAGAGCCTGGCGCGCGCCATCAACGTCCAGGGCGACATCGTCGGCTGGGCCTACCGCACCGGCGAGACCACGCCGCGCGCGTTCCTGTGGCGTCACGGCGTCATGACCGACATCGGGACCTTCGGCGGCGCGCGCAGCGACGCCAACGACATCAATGCCGCCGGCACGGTGGTGGGTTCGGCGTTCGACGCCGCCGGGCGCGAGCGCGCCTTCTTCTGGATCGGCGGCGCGCTCACGGACCTCGGCACGCTCGGCGGCTCGCAGTCGCGCGCCAACGCCATCAACGAGTGGGGGGACATCGTCGGCATGGCGGCGACCCCGCAGGACGACCGCTTCCACGCCTTCCTCGCCAAGCCCGGCAGCCCGCTCGTGGACCTCGGCACGCTCGGCGGCTTCACCAGCTACGCCCACGACATCAACGCCGCCGCCGACGTGTGCGGCTGGTCGCAGATCTCGCTCGTCACCCCCGACAGCCGCGGCTTCATCTGGACCAACGGCGTGCTCAAGTCCATCGGCACGCTGGGCGGGTTCTACAGCGCGGCCTTCGGCCTGAACGACCAGGGCGACGTGGTGGGCGCCAGCACGCGCGCCGACGGCTCGATGGCCGCCGTGCTGTGGCGCCGCAACCAGCTCACCGACCTCAACACGCTGATCCCGCCCGGCAGCGGCTGGGACCTGGTCCGGGCCTGGGACATCGACGCCAACGGCGTCATCGTGGGCGAGGGCGTCGCCCCCAACGGCGAGCAGCGGCCGTTCCTGCTGGCGCCCGCCGCGCTGGCGGAAGTGCCCGAGCGCGGTGCGCGCGAGCTCGCGCTGGCCGCCGTCTCGCCCAATCCCGCCCGGTTCGCCGCCACCCTGCGATTCACGCTGCCCGCCGCCTCGCGCGTGCGCCTCGAGGTGTTCGACCTGCGCGGCGCCCTCGTGCGGCATCTGGCCGAGGCCGACCTGCCGGCGGGCGAGCACGCCCGGGCGTGGGACCTGCGCGATGAGGCGGGGCTGCCGGCGGGCCCCGGGCTCTACTGGGCGCGGCTCGCCGCCGGCGGCCAGGTGCGCACGCGGACCCTGGTCGTCGCACGCTGAGCACGCCGCTGGTGGCGGGGCCGCCCGGCCGATGCTAGGCTCCCCGCCGCTCGTTCGACGACCTTCGGAGGTGACGGATGCGGATCCACCCTGGACACTGGCGCTGGCATGGCGACGCGTGGCACCCGCGGGGTTCCGTGCTGTTCCAGTGAGGTCTCTCGCAGCCCCTCCTGAATCGCGCGGCCCGTGCCCGACCGGCATGGGCCGTTCTCACATCCCGAGGTTCCCTCCGTGCTCGTCCGACTGAAGCCCGGCACCCCCGAAGCCGTCGCGCGCGACGTGATGTCGCGCCTGCGCATGGCGGGGCTCGCCGTCCACCGCAACGACCACGAGGACGGCGTGCGCATCGCCGCCATCGGCGACGTCGCCTCGGTGGACTGGCAGGCGGTGCAGGCGTGGGACGGCGTCGCGGCCACCGAGAAACTGCAGCGCCCCTTCAAGCTCGCCAGCCGGGCGTTCCACCCGCACGACACCGTCGTGTCGGTGGGCCGCGCCCACATCGGCAGCGACCAGATCGTGCTCATGGCGGGCCCG
>CAZMQP010000407.1:0-2668 GCA_964568385.1 uncultured bacterium | reverse complement strand
ACTCACCGGGCGAGGTCTGGACCTGGAGCGACATGGGGACTCCGTGGCAGCGGGTGGCGAGGGAAGCGCGAGCATACGCGCTCGTCCGTCCACGCGCACCCGCCGAGCCTCGGCGTTCGGCCGGTGCGCCACGACGGGCGCCTCTTGCTCGCGGCGCCACCTCGGCGCGGGGGCGCACACAGCCGCCCGACTTGTCATGCGGGCGGTCCCCGGAGCAGACTCCGGGCGCTCGTCCGCCTGCCGCGGCCCGCCCCGCGGGCCCGTCCCGACCCCAGCCCAGGACCGACCATGGGACGCATCTTCGAAGCCCGGAAGCACGTGATGTTCGCCCGCTGGGACCGCATGTCCAAGGCGTTCAACCGCATCGGCCGCGAGGTCACCATCGCCGTCCGCGCCGGCGGCCCCGACCCCAGCATGAATCCGGCCCTGCGGCGCGCGATCCAGAACGCCCGCGCGGTCAACATGCCCAAGGACAAGGTCGAGTCGGCCATCAAGAAGGCCTCGGGCGCGGGCGCCGAGAACTACGACGAACTGCTCTACGAGTGCTACGGCCCGCACGGCGTGGCGCTCATGGTCGAGTGCGCCACCAACAACAACACGCGGACGGTGGCCAACCTGCGCACGGCGTTCAACAAGCTGGGGGGCAATCTCGCCTCCACCGGAAGCGTCAGCTTCCAGTTCAAGCGCATGGGCGTGTTCCGCCTGAAGCCCGAGGGCATCGATGCGGACGCGCTCGAGCTCGAGCTGATCGACCACGGACTCGAGGAGATGGGGGAGAGCGTGGGGGAGAAGGGGGATCCCGAACTCGTGCTGCGCTGCGCATTCGCCGAGTTCGGCGCGCTCCAGAAGGCGCTCGAGGACAAGGGGCTCACGCCCATCTCGTCGGCCTCGGAGTACATCCCGCTGACCCTGGTCGAACTGCCCGAGGACCAGGCCCAGGACGTGCTGAAGCTGGTGGACCGCCTCGAGCAGGACGACGACGTGCAGAAGGTGTCCCACAACCTCAAGTGACCCACCGGCACGCGCCGCGCGCCCGCCGGGGCCGGCCGCGAGATGGATCGGAACCGATCCCGGCTTCGGGCATCCAACCCGCGAGGCGGCCTGTCCCGGGCCGCCGTCCCCTCACCGAGGTGCCCATGCCGACCGCCGGACCCCAGACGCCGCCCGCCCTGCTGCCCGTGATCACCGAGCGCCGGAGCATCCGCGCCTTCGACGCCCGCGAGGTCCCCGAGCCGGTCGTGCAGCGCCTGCTCGAGGCCGCCCGCTGGGCGCCTTCGTCGCGCAACGCGCAGCCGTGGCACTTCGTGCTCGCACCGGCCTCCGACGCCGGCGCGCACGCCCGCGCCGTCTCGACGCTCACCGGCCGCAACGTCGTGTGGGCTCCCGCGGCGCCGCTGCTCGTCCTCGTGCTGGCACGGACCGAGGATGAGAAGGGCCGCGCCAACCGCCATGCCGCCTACGACACCGGGCAGGCCGTGGCGCAGATGGCGCTGCAGGCCACGGCGGAGGGCCTGTTCGTGCACCAGATGGGCGGGTTCGACGCGGGGCTCGCCCGCGAGGCGTTCGCCGTGCCGCCGCCCTGGGAGCCGATGACCCTGATCGCCATCGGCTGGGCCGGGGACGCCTCCGCGCTTCCCGAGGAACTGCGCGCCAGCGAGGACGCACCGCGCAGCCGCCGGCCGGTGTCCGCGATCTCGAGCGTGGGCCGGTTCGAGGGCTGACCGCCGCCGTTCGGCGCGCCGCTCCAAGTCACCAGCGCAGCGCGCACCCCGCCCAGGCGAACCCCGCCCCGAAGGCGGCGAGGACGATGAGATCCCCGGGCGCGAAGCGGCCCTGGTCGCGCGCCTCGGTGAGCGCGATCGGGATGCTGGCGGCGGTGGTGTTGCCGTAGCGCTCGATGTTCTGGAACACGCGCTGCGGCTCCACGCCGAGCCGCTGCGCCACGGCATCGCCGATGCGCTGGTTCGCCTGGTGCGGCACGATGAGCCGCACGTCCGCGAGCGTGTGGCCCGCGTCGGCGAGCACTTCCTGGATCACCTCGGGGAAGCGCGTGGTGGCGTGTTTGAACACCTGACGCCCGTTCATGCGCGGGAAGTGGCGGCCCTGCTCGAGCATGGCGGGTGTGACGCGGCCCGGCTCGCGGGAGGAGGGCGCCTCGCACCACAGTTCACGCGCCAGGGCGCCGTCACCGTGGAGCGCCCACGACAGGATGCCGCGGTCGTCGCCGCACGGCTCGACCACGGCGGCGCCGGCGCCATCGCCGAACAGCACGGCCATGTCCCGCCCGGCGGTCGAGAGGTCGAGGCCGGTGCTCTGCACCTCGGCGCCGATCACCAGCACGCAGCGGTAGCGGCCCATGCGCACGAACGCGTCGGCGACGCTGAGCCCGTAGAGGAATCCGCTGCACGCGTTGCGCACGTCGAGCGCGCCGACCGTGCCGAGCCCGAGCGCCTGCTGAACGAGCACGCCGTTGCCGGGGAACATCCAGTCGGGGGTCGTGGTGGCGAACACGATGAAGTCCACGTCGGCGGGCGAGCGGCCGGCGTCCGCCAGCGCGCGCCGCGCCGCCTCGGTGCCGAGTTCGCTCGAGCCGGTCGCGCCCTCCACGAAGCGGCGCTGCCGGATGCCGGTGCGCTCGACGATCCACTCGTCGCTCGTGTCCATGACC
>CAZMQP010000406.1:0-2694 GCA_964568385.1 uncultured bacterium | reverse complement strand
CGATGCCGCCCTGGAACACGCGGCCGGGCTCCCAGCGGATCTCGCCCCCCGAGGCCAGGTAGCGGTCGAGCGAGGCGAAGAAGCGGTCGATCTGCTGCGGCCACGGCAGCGGCTCACCCTCGGCCCAGCGAGGCTCGCCGTCCCTCACCTGCGCGAGGCACCAGTCCATGAGGTCCGCCATGTGGCCGACCAGTTGCGCGGGTGTGTTGGAGTCCGGCGACGCGAGGAACCCGCCGAACGATTCGGGCGTGCCGCGCAGCGTCTTGCCCGCACGGCAGGCCAGTGTGGCGAGCGCATGCCGCAGGAAGAGCCGGGTGGCGGGGTCGCGCGGGTCGAGGGTGGTCATGGAACAGGATGCTCCTGGGAGTGGGGAGCTCGCATCGCCTCGTGCATCAGCGCAGCGTGAACCGGACCGGCACCGCCACCCACACGGCGACGGCCTCGCCCTTCGCGCGTGCTGGCTCGAATCGCCACTGGCGCACCGCCGCGATCGCGGCTTCATCGAGGTCGGGAACGCTGGCCGTGATCCGCGTGTCCCTCACTCGGCCGTCACGGCCGACCAGCGCCTGGACGATCACGGTTCCTTGGATCCCCTTCGCGCGCGCCGAATCCGGATAGCTCGCGGCCATGCGCTCGATCGCCGTGGGAAGCTGCTCGACGTAGACGTACTCGCCGAATGCAGGCATCCGGTCCGGCGCAGTTCCCGGCCCTGGATCCTGCGCCTCGTTCGCGCGGGGTATCGGCTTCAAGTCGCGTGGGAACGCGGGGACTTGCGCGCGGGTTCGAACGAACGTCCCGCGCCAGGTCGAGGCGGCGCCGAGCGCCGCAGCGAACTCGACCGCCAGGCGGTCTGGCCCGTTCGCGCGGAATCGCAGCACGGCGCCGCGCGGCTCGGGCACGAGGTGCCTGACACCGGGCCGCTTCACCACGCCCTCGAAGCCATCGGCACCGTAGAACCCCAGCGCCTGCAAGCCCTCTCGGCCCATGAGCGCCAGCCCCGGATACGGGTACAACTCTACGATCATGAACTCCTCGCCCGAGGTGCCCTCATCGCGCCACATGCCGACAGGCGTGAAGGAGGAGTCGGCGGCCACGCCCGCGGCGGAAGCGGCGCCTAGGTGCCCGTTCGACACCAGGGCAACGGTCACGAGCGTGGCAGTGACGATCGCGCCTCGCAGGCGTCGTGACGGCAGCATCGGAGCCTCCTCGGTTGAGCGGTCGACCAGGATCCGTGCGGGTCAGCCTAGTCCTCGCGCGTGTGTGCCTCAATGGACGATTCACATGGCCTTCGAAATCCCTCCGTTCACGCACAAGGGATCACGGGCGGTCGCGGCTTCGCCTGCGCCAGCACCGAGAGCGCGAGCTTCACCCGGTCCTCGAGCGGCGCATCCCGGAGCGGTGCAGCCGCCTCGGCGCCTCGGCGCGCCTTCTCCGCGCGGAACCCCAGCGCGCGCAGCCAGGGGACGACGCTCTCGGGCGGCGCATGCTTGGCGTGCGATGGGGTCACGGGAGGGGTCCGAGTGACGCGTGGCGGAGTCGCGGCCGCGCCACCAGCGGGATCCGCGGTCGCGGAGGGCGCGACCGGAGCCCGCTTCGCCGCCTGCCGGTCGGCGGCCACAGGTTCGCGCCCTGTCGCCGCCCGGGCGCGTGAGTTCCGGCTTGCCTCACGCTTCCCCTTCATGAAGTCCTCGCCGTAGACGCGATCCGCAGCATGCTGGTTGTGCGCGCGGCACAGCAGCCGCAGGTTGTCGGCGGAGCTCGCGCCACCCCTCGCCACCGGCAGGATGTGATCGAACTCGAGCCGCACGTCCGAATCGCAGCGCCGACCCTGCTCGCTCGTGAACGTGCAGCGGCCGCCGTCGCGCTCCCAGACCTCGCCGCGGACGGCGGCCGGGATGTGGCGTGCGCCGGGGCCGGGCTCGCTGCGGCGCCGCAGCCGGTGGCGTGACGCCTTCGCGAAGCGCCGCTTCTCGAGCTGCTCCACCAGCGCCTTGGCCGCTCGCTTGAGCACCTCCGAGACATCGCCCGAGGGCACCGCATGCCCGAGCAGCGTCTGCGCGTAGCGCAGCAGCTCGTGCGTCTCCTGGTCGATCGAGGCGGAGAGCGAGAAGCGCCCGTCGCCGATGGGCGCGATCCGAGTGCGAGCGGAGCCGGCATCGACCCTCGCCGGGGTGGCCTCGCCGGGAGCGGCGAGCACGAGCGCCGGGCCCGCGGCCCGATCGCCGACCGGATCCGAGCCCGCCGCCTCGGCGGCGTGACATTCCTTGTCAACTGGCCCCGGGGCCAGTGCTCCGGAGTTCTCGCTCACTGGCCCCGGGGCCACCTTCCCGCCCGCGCCGCTCGCGAACCACTCGGCGATCAACCGCTCGATGCCCGCCCGGGACAGCCCCTCGGCCGCGGTGATGAGTGCCGCGGCCCGCTCGGACTCGAGGTGCGGCGTGAGGGGGAGCGTGGTCGTCAGCGTGAGCCGCCCCGCCTCGAGCGCCGCGAAGATGGCCGGGAACCTGCGGGCCGCCCTCGCCACCCGGATCCGCTTGAGCGCCGCGGCCTCGGAGAGGCCGAGTTCGCCGACGCAGTAGGCGTGCATGGAGGGGTAGGCGGCGGGCAGGTAGAGCCGCCTCGCATCGACCTCACCCAGATGCAGCAGCAGCTCGCAGGTGAGCGCGCGGTCGCGCCGCACCAGCGACGCCAGCT
>CAZMQP010000405.1:0-2718 GCA_964568385.1 uncultured bacterium | reverse complement strand
CGGGCGAGAGCGGTGCCGAGGCCGCCAGCGCGGGCGCGGCGCCCGGCGTCTACCGCAGCAACGCCTCGCTGCTGGCGGTCATCCAGCGCTACGCGGCCGGCATCCAGTACTGCTACGGCAACGAGCTCAAGCGCGAGCCGGCGCTCCGGGGCAAGCTGGTGGTTGCGCTGACTGTGGCGGCCTCGGGATCGGTCACCGAGGCCACCGTGACGCAGAACTCCACCGGCTCCTCGCGGCTCGCCCAGTGCGCGCTGTCCCAGATCCGCGAATGGCGCTTCCCGCCCATCCCCCACGGGGCCACGACCTTCCAGACGCCATTCGTGTTCACGCCGCCCCAGTGAGGCGCCGCCGCGCCCGCGCGGTGGACGGATCCCTTCCTCGCTTGGGTGCGCCCCGGCGCGGTGCTAGCGTGCGCGCCCCGTGCGCCCTCCCGAACCGCACGGCCCACTGGCTGTCCTCCCGCTGCCCGTCCTCGCCGCGCTCGCACTCGGCCGGCAGGGCGCCCGGAGTCCCGCATGACCGAACCCCCGATCCAAGTCGGCGTCCGCCGCCTGCCGCACCATGAAGGGCTCGACCTGCCGCGTTACGAGACCGCCGGCGCGGCCGGGCTCGACGTCGCCGCCGCGCTCGAGGCGCCCGTCACGCTCGAACCGGGCGACGTGGCGCGCATCCCGACCGGGCTCGTGGTCGCGGTGCCCGCGGGCCACGAACTGCAGCTGAGGCCGCGCTCGGGGCTGGCGGCGCGTCACGCGCTGACGCTGCCCAACAGCCCGGCGACCATCGACAGCGACTACCGTGGCGAGGTGATCGTGCTGCTGCAGAACCTCGGTCGCGAGCCGGTCGTGGTCGAGCGCGGCATGCGCATCGCGCAGATGGTGCTGCAGCGCGTGCCGCGGATCGAGTGGCGCGAGTCCGACGCGCTCGATGCCACCGGCCGCGGTGAGGGCGGCTTCGGCAGCACTGGCACGCGCTGATCAGCGGCGGCTGGCCGCCGGCGCCTTCGGCGCCACAGGCGCCTCAGCGGAGTGGATCCAGCCCGGCAGTTCGGTCTCGGCGTAGGCCGCGTCCCAGCTGCCGTGGTTCGCCTCCGGGTAGAGCGTCATGCGGATGCCCTCGGGATCGAGCCCGAGTTCGAGGCGGCGCTCGCGCGCCCAGCGCACGATCTCGCGCGTCTCGCGCGGGTCCACGACGTCGTCCCGAAGGCCGTGGAACGCCCACACCGGCAGCGGCGCCGCGCGCCGGCCGAGCGAGCGCCCGCGGCCGTAGCCGCACACCGGCACGAGGCAGCTCCAGCGCTCCGGGTGGCGGGCGCCGATGAACCACACGCCGTGCCCGCCCTGCGAGATGCCGGTCAGCGCCACGCGCCGGGGCTCGACGCCATGCGCCTCGATCAGCCGCTCGCGCACCGCCAGCACGAGCGCCTCCTGCTCGACCCACTCCTCCTCGACGCTCGGCTTCTGGGGGAAGGCGACCACGAACGGCCACGCCTCCGGAGAGGCCGCGAGGCGCGGGCCGAGGCCGACACGAGTCGGCAGCTCCGGATCGAGGCCGCTCTCGAGCGAGCCGTGCAGGAACACGATGCCGGGGCGGCGCGCGCCCTTCTCATGCGAGGGCGGGAGCCAGACCCGGAAGGCGTGCGTCCGCCCGCCGAGCGTGACGTGGTCCTCGACGAACCGGCCCTCGGCGCCCGAGGCGGGCATGGACGATCCCGCGATCAGCATCAGGGTCAGCGCCGCGGTCGCGCGGCTCACGCGGCCGCGGCGGGTCGAAGGCACCAGGCCCACCACAGCGCCACCGCGAGCAGCACCAGCGCGAGCGCCCAATAGCGCCGGCCGCGCCAGCCCCAGCGCACCGCGGCTGCCACCCAGTCCCACAGGACGCCGTTGGCGAGCACACCCGCGATCAGGAACGGCGAGGTGGTCCAGTGGGCGTCGAACCGCACGGTCCACAGCCACGAACTCGGACACAGCGCGAACTCCCACGCGCGCGCCAGCGCGCCCCGTCCGCCGGCGGCCGCGATCCAAGTCGTCTCGCTCAGCACCAGCGAGACCAGCGCCACCACCAGCCCCGCCACGTGCGCCCAGGGGCTGAAGGCGGCTTCGGTCATGGCCTCGCGGCGAGCATGCGCGGGAGGCCGAACGGGCTCGAGGGTCGTTTCCATGGGGGAATGGTGACGGCTCCCACCCATCGGCCGCAAGTGCCGGTCGCCGGCCCGCGCCCATGGTAGCGTGCGGGCCGAGGCTCCCCGCCGGCCGACCCCTCTCCTGGAGGCTCCATGTCCCGCCGCACGCTCTGGCTGCTCCCGCTCGTCCTGCTGCTCACCGCCGGCTGCCGCGGCGGCGGCACCACGGAGATCCGGACCCTCCTCGACGACCCCGCCCAGTACGACCGGACGACCGTTCGCATCGCCGGCACGGTCGAGCGCAGCATCGGGGTGCTCGGCTATGGCGCCTACGAGATCTCCGACGGCACGGGCCGCCTGCCCGTCGTGAGCCAGGAGGGCGGCGCGCCGCGCGAGGGCGCGGAGGTCGGCGTCGAGGGCGAGTTCCGCGCCGCGTTCACGCTCGGCACGCGCTCGGCAGCGGTGGTGATCGAGAAGCGGCGGCGCTCACGCTGAACCGCACGCGCGAGGGGCCGCGCCGTGCGGCCGGCCCCCCGCGCACCTCAGCCGTTCACGCGCTCGCGGATCAGCGAGTGCACCGGGCCGGGCGCCAGCTT
>CAZMQP010000404.1:0-2729 GCA_964568385.1 uncultured bacterium | reverse complement strand
CGCGGCCAGGGCGGCGGCGGCCAGGCACAGCGGGATCCGGAGGCGCATGAGCCGGGAATCATAGCCCGCGGCCCCTCGGGAGCGCGAAGCGCGCGCCCGGGGGCTCACTCGCGGCGGGCCAGCTCCTCGTAGAGATAGGCGCAGCTGCGCGTGCCGCCATGGAAGCTCGACAGCGAGAACTTCTCGTTCGGCGCATGCACCTGGTCGTCCTGCAGGCCGAAGCCCATCAGGATGCTCGGCAGGCCGTGCGTCTCCTGGAAGGTGGCCATGACCGGGATCGAGCCGCCCTCGCGCAGCAGCGCCGCCGGCTTGGGCCACGCCCGCGCCAGCGCCCGCTCCGCCGCCCGGATCATCGGGTGGTCGGGCGAGGTCAGGAACGGCCGGGCGTTGTGATGGTCGCCCACGGTCACGGTGACGCCCGGGGGCGCCAGCTTCAGCACGTGCGCGCGGAACGCCGCGAAGATGGTGGCGGGGTCCTGGTCCGGCACCAGGCGCATGCTGACCTTGGCGGCCGCGAAGCTCGGCAGCACGGTCTTGCTCCCCTCGCCGATGTAGCCGCCCCAGATGCCGTTCACATCGAGCGTGGGCCGGATCGAGATGCGCTCGAGCGTGGAGTAGCCCTTCTCGCCGAAGGCCTCGGGCGCGCCGCTCTCGCCGATGAACCCCGCCGCGTCGAACGGCAGTTCGGCCATGCGGGCCCGGTCGGCGGCGCTCAGCTCGCGCACCGCGTCGTACATGCCGGGCACCGTGATCCGGCCCTCGGCGTCCTTGAGGCCGGCGAGGATGACGGCGAGGGCGTTGGCCGGGTTCTGCACGGCGCCGCCGAACTGCCCCGAGTGCAGGTCGCGCGCCGGGCCCACCACCTCGATCTGCGTGTACACGATGCCGCGCAGCGCGATGGTCAGCGCGGGCTGGTCGGGCCCCAGCATGCTCGTGTCGCTCACCACGATGACGTCGGCGTCGAGTTCGGCGCGGCGCGAACGCAGGAAGTGCTCGAGATGCTCGCTGCCCACCTCCTCCTCGCCCTCGATCACCAGCTTGACGTTGATGGGCAGCCTGCCGTGCACCGCGAGGTGCGCCTCGATGGCCGAGAGGTGCATGTACACCTGGCCCTTGTCGTCGGCCGAGCCGCGCGCGAACAGCTTGCCGTCGCGGATCACGGGCTCGAACGGGGGCGTGCGCCACAGCTCGAGCGGCTCGGCGGGCTGCACGTCGTAGTGCCCGTAGATGAGCGCCGTCGGCGCGCCCGGAGCGCCCAGCCACTCGCCGTACACCACCGGGTGACCGGCCGTCTCCACCAGTTCCGCGCGCGTCAGCCCGATGCGCAGGAGATGCGCCACCAGGTGCTCGGCGCACGCGCGCACGTCGGACTTGTGCTGCGGCTGCGCGCTGACGGACGGGATGCGGAGCGCCGCCTCGAGCTGGCCGAGGAACCGATCCTGATGCTGCTCGAGATAGCGGGTGAGCGGATCCATGGTGGAGTCCCCTGCGAGGAAGGCCGATGGGTGGACAGGGGGGCGACTCTAGCGAGGCCCCCGCTCCCCCGCCAGCCCCGCACGCGCGCGCCGGGGCTTGCCGGGCCCTCCCGGTTCGCGCACCATGCCGGCCCCATCCCCCGTCCCGTGAGGTTCGCCCATGCAGATCCGCATCCTGCGCCAGCACTGCTGCGGCAACGCCCAGTGCGTCGAGATCGCACCGGCCGTGTTCGCGCTCGATGCCAAGGGCCGCGCCATGGTGCTCGACGCCGACGCGGAGCCGGCCGAGAAGCTCGTCGAGGCGGCCGAGGCTTGCCCCTGCCAGGCCATCGAGGTGCTGGACGACGACGGGGAGCTGCAGTTCCCGTGAGACGGACGCTGCGCCTGATGCCGCAGGCGCTCGCCATCTGCCGCTTCGCCCCCGACGCTCCCCTGCCCGCCTGGGTGTTCCACGGCGACGCGCGCTTCTGGAGCCTCACGCGCACGGACGCAGAACTCTCGCTCGTCTGCCCCGCCGACGACCTGCCGCCCTCGGTCGAGCGCTGGGAAGGTCCGTGGCGCGCGCTGGCGCTCGAGGGCCCCATCGCGTTCGAGGAGACGGGCGTGGTGCACGCCCTGGTCGCGCCGCTCGCCGGGGCGGGCGTGCCGGTGTTCGTGATCAGCACGTACGACACCGACCTGCTGCTGGTGAAGTCGGACCGGCTGGAGCAGGCGCTCGCCGCGCTCGCGCCGGCCGTCGACGTCGAGGACGCCGCCGCGGGCTGAGCCGTCCGGCGGACGTCAGCGCGGGACGTGCGCGCCCAGCACCTGGCGCACGCGCGTGAGCAGCTGCATCGGGTGGAACGGCTTGCTCAGGAACTCGACGCCCTCGTCGAGCACGCCGTGGTGCACGATGGTGTTGTGCGTGTAACCCGAGGCGTAGAGCACCTTCATGGACGGCCAGCGTGACTGCAGCCGCACGGCCAGGTCGCGCCCGCTCATGCCCGGCATGATGACGTCGGTGAGCAGCAGCGCCGGGGCCTCGCGGGCCGACTCGGCCAGCTCGAGCGCGCGCGCCGGGTGTTCGGCCTCGGACACGTCGTAGCCCGCCCCGCGCAGGACCCGCGCGGTCAGCCGGCGCACGCTCGCCTCGTCCTCGACCACCCAGATGCGCTCGGTGCCGCCGAGCTCGTGCGGGTCGTGCGGCATCGGCGCCGCGGGTTCGGCCTCGAGCGCGGGAGCCTCGGGCAGGTACACCTTGAACGTGGTGCCGCG
>CAZMQP010000403.1:0-2730 GCA_964568385.1 uncultured bacterium | reverse complement strand
CCGGAACTTGCTGGCCGAGCAGGAACCAGGATGCGAAGGCGTCATCGGCGGCGATCTGCGCCGGGCCGATCTCGGCAAAAAGTACTCCCCGAGCAGGCGCATGCGGTTGCGCGGGGCGGCCTCGAGGGCGGCCCACGCGTCGTGCATCAGCGAGCCCGGGGTGTTGAGGTCGCCGTGCCGGCGTCCGCTCGGCAGGGGCGGCCCGTCCTGCGCCGGCGTGGCGCCCCGCCCGAAGTAGTCGCCCTGCGGACCGGTGATCACCGGCACGAGGTCGTAGAAGCTCTGCTCGTTGCCGGGCTGGCCGGCGTTCTGGTTGTAGTACCAGTTATCGTACGAGTCCTCGCTGGCGTGCTTGAGCCACTCGTACGTCTGCAGGCTCAGGTCGTGCCGCGTGCCGTGGTCGATCACGAACGCGGCGGGGCTGGCGAGCGCGTCGGCGAGCAGGTCGCGCAGCGTTCGGATGCGCACCCACGGCTTGTTGGCCAGCCACCGGATGGTGCGGTGGTACTGGTTGGGGTTGTCGTTGGCGGGGCTGTTGCCCGAGATGGGATCGAAGGACTTCCCGGCCAGCGCCTCCCAGTCGTCGAACACCACCACGATCTCGCTGGACCCGCCGTACAGCGCCTTCTGCAGCAGCGAGTAGCGCGTGTCCATCACGGCGCCGCCGTCGTGGTTGCCGAACTTCGCCTGGTCCTCGCGGTCGTTGATCATGAAGCAGTGCACGCCGTTGATGCGGTGCACCTTGTGGCGGTAGCCCTGATCCGGCGTGCACGATTCGCCCGGGTGGAACCACTCGTGCAGGTGCGTCACCTCGTCGAGGTAGGTGGCCTGGTAGGGGCTGGCCGCGATGTCCTCGAACGTGTGGCCGTCGAGCGGCGACAGTCCCGTGCTGTACGAGCGGATGACGCGCTCGGGCGTGTGCATCACCTTCGCCTCGGCGGCCGAGATGCCGAACACCACCTGCATCAGCGTGTCGCGCATCGCGATCGAGCGCGCGTTCACCGGGCCCTCGAAGTACGGCATGATGTGCTCCGCCAGCACGCCCCCGATCAGCGCGCCCGGGGTGCGGCTCATGTCGGCATCCACGAACTCGCGGATGCGCGCGAGGAAGGCGGGCCCGTCCTGGGGGTCGGCCGCACCCGCGGGCCGGCGCGCCCACTGCGCCGCGATCACGAGCGAGCCGCTCGCGTGGATGTTGAGCGGCACGTTGAAGATCTCGTGCGTGTCGAGCGTGCGCAGGAACCCGGTGCCGCCCGAGATGCCCGTGTTGGCCGCCGAGTCGTGGATGTGGCTGCCGATGTCGTCGGCCTGGTTCACGGACTGGTTGCCGTGCGCGATGCTGGCGTAGTGCACCACGCCGGCCGTGGCGTTGGAGAGCGTGCCGCCGTTCAGCACCCCGTCCGAGCAGCCGCGGTCGTCGTCCTCGAACGCGTCGGTGATGTCGCTGGAGCGACCGCCGCCGGTGCAGTTCGACTCCGTGAAGTCCTGCGCGGTGAACGCTTGCATCGAGAACGGCGAGACGCCGTCCCACCCCGCGTCGATCAATGCCTGGCGCGTGATGCCGAACTCGACCGCGTCGATGCTGCTGTCGAAGTGCGACCCGAGGTAGGCCCCGGGCACGGCGCCGAACGAGGCGTTGCTCAGGTTGTAGTGCGTGCCCTGCACGGTGCCGCTCTGGTAGATGGCCAGGCACAGCTCCCACGGCCGATCGGTCTGCACGTCGAGGAAGTCGGGCATCCACACCTGGCCGCCGGGCGCACAGTCGATGGCGAGGTAGAGGTCGAGTCGCGAGGTCTCGGCCGCGAGCGCGAGGTCGTGCAGGTCCACGCGGAAGTAGACGTGGGGGCCCTCGATGCGCGAGTAGAGCGCCACGAGGTCGCGCGAATCGCGGAAGCCGTCACCCGAGTCGTAGACCGGATCCGAGCTCCCGGCGTCGTCGAGCGCGCGCAGGTCGGCATGGGTCCAGTCCTGGAAGCCCTCGTACCAGGTGACCCCGGCGCGGTCCACGCCGATCGCGGGCCCGGGACCGATGGTGATGGGGCCGGCGAATGCGGGCGAGGTCAGTGCGAGCGCGAGCAGCGTGGACAGCACGGAGCGGGGGAGGGCGGGCATGGGTGCGGGACTCCGGAGGGTTTCGGCGGGCGCCGCGGCGCGGGAGGAGTCTAAGCCACTTCCAACCGAGTGGCACGCCAGGGGTTCAATCGGGCAAGCACGAAGTGCGCCCACCATCGTCGGCCGCGGTCGGTCGGCGCGCCGGAAGAGCCAGACCCATGGCTTCCGATCGCGTCAGGCTTGCACAATGCAGGGAGCATGGGGCTCATCTAGCTCCCGGGTGGAGACGGTGCAGTACTGGCACCACCCTGCACGCGAGAGCGCTCGACGGACCTCGTCCCTGTCGCCTCGACCCTCCCGTTGCCGCGCTTCACCTTCATGAACCCGGCGCCGAACACGCGGTCGGCCTCGTACTGGTTGTGCGCGCGGCATCGCAGCCGCAGGTTGGCCACCGTGGTCTCGCCGCCCCTCGCCACCGGTTTCACATGGTCGTACTCGAGCGGCGAGCGCGACGGACAGCGTTCGCCCGAGCTGCCGACGAACGTGCAGCGGCCCTCATCGCGTCGCCACACCTCGCCGCGCACGGCGGCCGGGATGTGCCGGCCCTTGGGCGCGCCACGCCCCGGCTTCGTGCGTGAGGCGCCGCCGAGGCGCTGCTTCTCGAGCTGCGTGACGAGG
>CAZMQP010000402.1:1212-2735 GCA_964568385.1 uncultured bacterium | reverse complement strand
GAGCCAGCGGGTCAGCACCGAACCCGCGTCCGCGGCGATCACCGCGCACAGCACCAGCGGCGCCGAAGCGAGCGAGGCGAGGCTGGCCTGCGCGCTCGCGCACTCGAACGCGATGCGTTCGGGCGGCGCCATGCGCAGTGACTCGGCGGCATCGGCGGCGCGCACCTGCACCAGCGCGCCGGCGCCGTCGGCGTGCGCGTACCGCGTGCTCTCGGCGACCAGCAGCGTCTGGCCGCCGCGCTCGGCGAGCAGTCCGTGCATCAGCGCATCCGCCGCCGCGGCGGTCGGCCCGCCCACGAGGAGCAGCCCCGCTCCAGCGCCGATCAGCGCCGGCAGCGCCTCGGTCGCACCCGTCCAGGCGGCGGCGTCGGGCGGCGCGAGCGCGGCGGCGCGCACCCACAGCGTCTCGGGCGGGCCGGGCAGCCGCGTCACCACCAGCGCGTGCCCGTCCACGACGACCGAGCGCATCTGCGGCCGGTCCCCGCGCGGGTCCACCGGCGGCCAGGCGGGGTCGAGCAGCCGTGCCCGCAGCTGCTCGAAGCTGCCCGGGTCGAGCGGCTCCGCGCCGATCGCGCGCCACTGGCCCGCGAGCCGGGCGCGCGGCGCCTGGCCGGCGCGATAGAGCAGCCCGTCCGCGCCTTCGCGCAGGAGCGCGAAGGGCGTGCCGTCGTCACTGGCGGCGGAGGCTCCCTGCGCCTCGGTCACCACCGAGTGGAACGCGGCGCGCAGGTTCTCGAACAGGCCGAGCTGCGACTGCAGCCGTTCGGTCATGCCCTCGCCGCCCGCGTGCTCGCCGGCCTCGTCCATGAGCCGTGCGGCCTCGAGCATGATGCTCTCGGTGCTGCCGGTGATGCCGCGCGCCCCGATGGACGACTCGTGGCGGAACTCGAAACGCCCCTCGCGCCACGCGAAGATGCGGTAGGCGGCGCCCTCGCCCTCGGTGTGGTCCTCGTCCACGGCGTTCACGAGCTGGCCGCGGTCGAAGTAGAGGTAGGCGCGGCGGCCGTCGCGGCTCAGCGTCAGCACGCCGGTGGCGCCGTTCAGCATGAGCAGCTGCCCCAGGTCGAACAGGCCGATCAGCCCGAGCTCGCCGGCGAGCGCCGTCGGCGCCGGCATCAGGCGGCCTGCGCGCGGATGCCCGGAGGCGCCATCCGCTCGAGCGCCGGCAGCATCTCCTTGCTCGACAGATGGGGCGCGGCATCCTGCGGTGTGACGCGGCCCTCGCGGACGAGCTGCATGAGCGAGTCGTCCATGCTCTGCATGCCGTCCTTCCTGCCGGTCTGGATGACCGACTGCAGCTGGAAGGTCTTCTTCTCGCGGATCAGCGCCGAGACCGCCGGAGTCGCCACCAGCACCTCCATCGCGAGCACGCGGCCGTTGCCGTCGGCCCGCCGCAACAGGCGCTGGGCGAGCACGCCCTTGAGCGACTCGGAGAGCATCAGCCGCGCCTGCGCCTGCCGCTCGCCCTCGAACGAGTCGAGGATGCGGTCCACGGTCTGCGTGGCGCTCATCGTGTGCAGCGT
>CAZMQP010000402.1:0-1112 GCA_964568385.1 uncultured bacterium | reverse complement strand
CCGTCCATGATCTCGAACAGCAGCATCTCGCTCATCTCCCGCGTCAGCGGCTCGTAGGGGATGGGCGTGATCTCGCCGTGGATCCGGACCATGGGCGGAGAGCCCGTGGTCATGTGCAGGTCCGAGGCGCCGAGGTCCTTGACCTGTTTCAGGATGGCGTCGATGCGGGCCATGGTGGGTTCCGAATCGGATCGAGCGGGAGGGGCGTGGCGGGCCCCGGCGGTCTCCCCAGTCATCGGCGCGCCCGGCCGCCCGCTGGACCGCGTTCTCGGCCGGCCGCAGACCCCGCTCAATCCCCGCCCGCAGGGCGCCGATGACCCCGCCATGCCCCCCGGCGGAAAGGAACCCATGCCCGGCTTCGTCGAGAAGCTTCGGGTGACCTTCCGGCTGTCCGTCGCCGGGCAGGCGCCCTATGACGCCGAACTCGCCCTGTTCCCGGTCTCCGAGTCGCACTCGGGGCCCGAGACCCTGCTCGAGCGCCTCAACGCGCGCACGCGCGTGCTGCCGGCGAAGCGGGCCGAGGACCAATCGGTCGCGCTGGTGACGCGCGAGCAGGTGGACTGGGTGGAGGCCGGCGAGGACGTGGAGCCGCGGCTCGTCCGCCCGAGCACGTACCTGCTCACGCGCGAGGAGCATGTGGAGCTGCGGTTCGTGAACGGCGAGTGCGTGCGCGGCGTGCTGGCGATGGAGTTGCCCGACGCCTACAACCGGGCCAGCGACTTCCTCAACGGCGACGAGGACTTCTTCGCGTTCTCGGTGCCCTCCGGCACGCGCCTGGTGAACAAGGCGCGGGTGCTCGAGGTACGCATCCTCGGCGTCCAGGGGCGGTCCGAGCCGCAGGAGCGCGACGCGGCCTAGCCGCCGGGCGTCCGGTTGCGCACTCCGCATCGGGCGCGGCATCATCCCGCGAGAACCGCTCCACCCCCCGTCACCCCCGCTCGCGCGAGGAGCCCCCGACATGCACACCCTGCAGCCCGCGAGGCTCAAGCCCGGCCGCACCGCCGACTCGCTGCCCGGGCCGCGCCCGAGCGACGCCCCGGCCGCCCCGGGCGCCGGCGGCCGCGTCATCGAGGGCCGGGCCCTGATCTTCTGGGACCCCAAGGTGCCCGGCA
>CAZMQP010000401.1:0-2737 GCA_964568385.1 uncultured bacterium | reverse complement strand
GGTCGAACCGCTGCGACATCGCGGTGACCACGCTCCACGGCGGCCGCACGCTGCTCGCGACCGCTGCGATCGACAACCTGGTGAAGGGCGCCGCCGGACAGGCGATCCAGAACCTGAATCTCGTGCTCGGCTGGCCCGAAGGTTGGGGCCTGCCCGTGCACGGGACCCCTTGGTGACGGGTTGGGCGATCGACAGCGCCCGGGCCCGAACCCGAACGATCCCCTCTCCTTGAATGAGTCCCGCCCCGGGTCCGACCCGGGCACGGGAGCCGACGAGCGGACGACCGAACGAACCAGCCTGCGCGCGACGCCGGCGACGGACGGCGTCCAAGCGCGGGAGCGAGCAGCGTCGGCCGTGCAGCGTGGCATCGCCACGGATGCGCTGGTCGTCAAAGCCGGTGGTCGGGCCCTGGAGGCGCCGGGAGCGCTTGCCGAGTTCGCCGCCGCGCTGCGTCATGCCGGGTCCCCCGGCCGCTCCTCCCGCGCCACGCTCGTCCTGCATGGCGGCGGCGCCGAGGTCAGCACGTGGTGTGCGCGCTTCGGCGTCGAACCCGCGTTCGCCGACGGCCTGCGCGTCACCGATCCCGTCACGCTCGAGGTCGCGGCTGCGGTGCTGGCCGGCCTCGCGAACAAGCGCCTCGTCGCCGCGCTCCGCGCCGAGGGCGTGGACGCGGTCGGGCTCGCGGGGCTGGATGGCGGGACGGTGCAGGCACGCCGTCACGCGAACGCCTCCGTGCTCGGTGAGGTCGGCGAGGTCGCCTCGGTCGATCCCGCGCTGCTCCTCACCCTGCTCGGCTCCGGCCGCATGCCGGTGCTGGCGTCGCTCGGCGACGACGGCGCGGGCGCGCTGCTCAACCTGAACGCCGACGATGTCGCGGCGGCGATCGCCGCCGCGCTCCCGGCAGGCGACCTCGTGCTCCTGTCCGATACGCCCGGGCTCAAGCTCGGCGGCGAGGTCGTGCGCACGGTGCACGAGGCCGAGTTGCCGGCGCTGCTCGAGCACCCCGAGGTCCAGGGCGGCATGCGGCCCAAGCTGCGCGCGGCGCTCAACTCACTCGAGCGCGGCGTCGGCCGCGTTCACATCTGTGCGTGGCAGGGCCCGCGCACGCTGGAGTCCGTGCTCGAGGGCACGGGAGTGGCCACCACGTTCGTCGCCGCGCGTCATGCGCGCGGCATCCCGGAGGAGAGCCATGTCTGAGACGTTGAAGCCGGTCGCCGCATCCGCTGCGCCGGCTGAGCCGGTCGTCCCGGCGTTCGCCGATGACGAGCCCGGCGTGCTCGCGCCGCTCTACCCGCTGCCGCGCCTCGAGCTGGTCGAGGGTCATGGCGCCTGGGTGCGCGACGCCGGCGGACGGCGCTACCTCGACTTCACGAGCGGCATCGCGGTGAACGCGTTCGGCCATTCGCCCAAGGGGCTCGCCGAGACGGTCTCCGCGCAGCTGGCGCGGCTCGGCCACACCTCGAACCCGTTCGCGAACGAGCCCGGTCTGGCGCTCGCCAAGGAACTCACCGAGGCGACCGGGTCCGCGCGCGTGTTCTTCTGCAACTCCGGCACGGAGGGCAACGACGCCGCGATCAAGTTCGCGCGCGCCCGCGCGCACCGCCTGGGACTGCCGGGCCGCGCCATCGTGGCCTTCCACGGCGGATTCCACGGCCGCACCGGCTTCGCGCTCTCGGCCACGCACCACCCGCCCTACCGCGAGCCGTTCGAGCCGCTCATCCCCGGTGTGCGCTTCGCCGACTACAACGATGTGGCGGGGCTCGACGCCGTGCTCGACGCCGGCTTGTGCGCCGTCGTCGTCGAGTGCGTGCAGGGCGAGGCCGGCGCGGTGCCCGGCACGCGCGACTTCCTGCAGGCGCTACGCGCGCGCTGCACCGCACTGGGCGCCCTGCTGGTGCTGGACGAGGTGCAGACGGGCATGGGCCGCACCGGACGGCTGCTGGCCCAGGAGCACTTCGACCTCCGCGCCGACCTGGTGGTGATGAGCAAGGCGCTCGGCGCCGGCATGCCCATCGCCGCCGTGCTCATGACGGCGGAAGTCGCCCAGCATCTCGCGCCCGGCATGCACGGCTGCACGTTCGGCGGTAACCCCGTGTGCGCCGCCGCCGCGCGCTGGTCGCTGGCGCAGGTGCGCCGCCCCGCCTTCCTCGAGCGCGTGCGCCGCGCCGGCCGCCAACTGGCGGCCGGGCTCGACACGCTGGCGGCGAAGCACGCCGCCGTGCGCGAGGCCCGCGGACTCGGGCTGCTGCGCGCCATCGACCTCGCGCCGGGCGGCATCGAGCCCGCCTCGCTGGTCCTCGCCGCCCGCGAACAGGGGCTGCTCCTCGTGCGCGGCGGCGAGCGCGCCGTGCGCGTGCTGCCCCCGCTCACCGCAACCGATGCCGAGATCGCCGAAGGACTCGAGAAGCTCGACCGCGCGCTCGCCGCCTGCGCCAGCTGACCCACCCCACACCCCGAGCCCGCGCGCCGGCGGACCGGCGCGGGACCGAGAAGGAGATGATCTTGAAGAAGCCCCAGGTGAAGCGCGCGGCGCTGGCGTATTCCGGTGGCCTCGACACCAGCATCATCGTGCCGTGGCTCAAGGAGCACTACGGCTGCGAGGTCGTGTGCTACTGCAGTGATGTCGGCCAGGGCGGTGAGGAGCTCACCGGGCTCGAGGCCAAGGCGCGCAGGATCGGCGCGAGCGAGGTGATCGTCGAGGACCTGCGCGTGCCGTTCGTGCGCGACTTCTGCTTCC
>CAZMQP010000400.1:0-2738 GCA_964568385.1 uncultured bacterium | reverse complement strand
GGAAGGACGGCGCCTCGACGCCCTTGGGCAGGCTCTTGCCGAGTTCGGCGATGGCCTTTTCCACCTCGCGGGTCAGGGTCACACTGTCGGCGGCCGGCTGCTTCTGCACCGACAGGATCACCGCCGGGCGGCCGTCCACGCCGGCGGTGCCGCGCGGCGGCTGGATCCCCATGCGGACGTCGGCCACCTGCGACAGCGGCACCGGCAGTCCGTCGCGGGTGGCCACCGCGGCCGAGAGCAGATCCTCGGGCCGCTCGATGCGGCCGAGCGACCGCACCAGCCACTCGCGCCCCTGCGTCTCGAGCGCGCCGCCGCGGCTGCCGGCGTTGGCGCCCGCCACGGCCGCGGCGACGTCCTCGAGCGTGACGCCGAGCGCCGCCATGCGCGGCGGGTCCGCCTCGATGTGCACCTGCTCCACGCCGCCGCCCATCGCGATCACCTGCGAGACGCCGGGCACCGACAGCAGCCGCGGGCGCAGCGTGAAGTCGGCGAATCGGCGCAGCTCGGGCGGGGTCATCGTGGAGTCGGCCTCGAGTCCGAGCAGCAGGATCTCGCCCATGATCGAGCTGACGGGACCCATCACGGGGGTGTACCCGGCGGGGATCTGCTCGCGCGCCAGCGCGAGCCGTTCGGCCACGGTCTGGCGCGCGATCGTGACATCCGTCTCCCAGCCGAACTCGACCGCCACCACGCTCAGCCCGATGCCGCTGGTCGCGCGCACGCGCTGGACCCCGGCGGCCCCGAGCAGGGACTGCTCGAGCGGCACGGTGACCAGCAGTTCCACCTCCTCGGGCGACAGGCCGTGCGCCTCGGTCATGACGGTGACCGTGGGCCGGTTGAGGTCGGGGAACACGTCGATGGGCATCCGCGGCACGACCCACGCGCCGTAGATGACGAGCCCGAGGGCGGCGAACAGCACCGCCACGCGCCGCCGCAGCGAGAACGCGATCAAGCGATCGAACATCAGTCCCCCTCGGCCGCGCGCGGCGAGGCCGCCACGGCCGGCGCTCCGGCGGTCACGGCGCGCTCACCCGCGCGCAGGCCGCGCACGGCGAGACGGTCGCCCAGACGGATCGCGATCTCGACCGGCCGCGAGGCGAACGTCTCGGGGGTCTCGTGCACCCAGACCGACGCGCGGCCGGAGGACTCGAGCACGGCCTCGCGCGGCAGCACGGCGAGCGGCTCGGCGTCGCCGAGGTCCACCGTGACCGACACCGGCAGCCCGACGCGCAGGCGGCCGCGCGGATTGGGGACCTCGAACCAGCCCTCGATCGTGCCCGGCAGTTCGCTCGCGCTCGCCCCCAGCGTCACCCGCCGCCCGGTGAAGCGCTCGCCGGGCCAGGCGTCGCTCGTCACCGTGGCGCGGGTCGCCCGCTCCACGGCCGCCAGGTCGCGCTCGTAGATGTCCGCGTGCACCCACACGACCGAGGCGTCCAGCAGCGACAGCAGCCGCTGGCCCGCCTCGACGCGCTGGCCGTGCACGACGTGCGTTGCGGTGACGACGCCGGCGATGGGCGCACGGATGGCGAGCGAGTCCACCACCACCAGGTGCCCCAGCCGCTGGCCGCGGCCGACGCGGTCCCCCAGCACCGGGACGCGGCCCGAGGCGAACTCCACCCGGCCCGCCTGGGGCGCCACCACGTCGGCCTCGGCGCCGCCGCGCGGCGCGACACGGCCGAGCAGCGCCACCTGCCGGGGCAGCGGCTCGAGCCGCACCACCTCGGTGCGCACACCGAGCAGGAACTGGGTCGGCTTGGGCATCTGCACGCGCTCGACGGCGCCCGCGACCGGCGCCGGCGCCTCGGCCGCCGCGTGCGAGTGGCCCTCGTGCGCGCCGGCGGGGGCGGGCCCCAGAGAGGCGAGCAGCAGCAGGGCGGCCGCCGCGCGCCGCCGCCGGGTGAGGAAGGCGGCCAGCAGGATGACGGCCACCAGCCCGATCGCGCCGAGCGCCAGCCGCACGAGCGGCGAGCCGGCCCCGCGGGCCTCGGGCGCCGGCGGCTCGACACGCACCGAGCCGAGCGCGAACTCGTCGGCGCCGAGCGCCGAGCGCACGGTCGCGACGACATTGTAGTCGCCGGTCGACGGCATCTTCATCGTGGCCGCGTAGACGCCCTCGGCGGTCGCGGCCGCCTGGATCGGCGTGTCATCCGCACCGCCGTCGCGCCCGCGCAGCGTCACCCCCACCAGCGCCTGCGTCACCGGCGCGTTGGTGGCCCAGTCGCTGACGTAGAACTCGAGCCGGGCCTCCTCGCCCGGACGCAGCGCCGGAGCGCGCAGCACCAACTCGTGCCGGGGCGACGAAGCGGCGCGCGTGAGCAGGACCGTGGGCACGGGAGCCGAGCCCTCGGGCTCCGCGTGGACATGTCCCTCGTGCGCATGCGCGGCGAGCGGGCTCACCAGCAGCGCCCCCCACAACGCCAGAGCAGAACGGCACTTCATCACCTCACCTCCTTCAGGATCCCGTTCGTCGTCCCGCACGCGCGCTCGAACGCCGCGAGTGCCTCCCAGTGCCCGGCCTCCAGTTCCAGCGACTCCGTCACCGCCTCCACCAGCTGGCGGCGGAGCGCGACGTAGTCCGCATGCGACAGGCGGCCGTCGGCGTAGGCGGCGCGCACCCGCTCCAGGTCGCGCTCCGCCTGTGCGCCCAGCGCGCGCCAGATCGCCGCCGTGCGGGAGGCGCGCTCGAACGCCGCCTGCGCCGCGCCGGCCTCCGCCCTCAGCGCCCGCGCGAGCGCGGC
>CAZMQP010000399.1:0-2746 GCA_964568385.1 uncultured bacterium | reverse complement strand
ACCTGGTGGGCATCGTGCGCACCGACGAGCGGCTGGCCTTCGCCGCCCGGCGCCTGGCGCTGCTCTCGGAGGAGATCGAGCGGGACTACCGCCGCTTCCGCCTGTCGCCCGACCTGATCGAGCTGCGCAACATCGCGCTGGTGGGCAGCCTGATCGTGGCCTGCGCGCAGCGGCGGCGCGAGAGCCGCGGCCTGCACGCGAATCTCGACCACCCGCGCCGGACGGCGGCGGGAGCGCTCGGCCCGGTGCGGCTGCGCCGGGGCCGCGGGCGCCGCCTTGTCGTGCGTTCCGGCCGCCCCCTATAGTCCCGGGCGTGAGCGGCGCTGAGGAGTTCTGGGACGCGGTGGAGGCCCTTCGTGAGGGCTCCCCGGAGTACGCCCGCGAGGCCTACGGCTTCGTGGTGCACGCCCTCGGGGAGACCGTGCGGGCGCTGCCGAGGGAGCGCCGCGAGCATCCGACCGAACGCCACCTGAGCGGGCAGGAACTGCTCGGTGGCACCACCGACGTCGCCCGGCGCGAGTTCGGCGAACTGGCGCCCATGGTGTTCCGCGAGTGGGGCGTGCGCCGTTCGGAGGACGTCGGCCGCATCGTGTTCCAGCTCGTCGAGTGCGGTCAGCTGAGCGCGCGGCCGGAGGACCGGCCCGAGGACTTCGCCCGCGGGATCGACCTCATGGCGGCCCTCGGGGCGGACGGCGCCGCGGCCAACGGCGCGGAGGCCAGCGGGTCCGGCCCCGCCGCGTGAGCGCCTTCGGGCGGCTGCTCGGCACGCTGCGCCCCTATCGCCTGACGCTGGCGGGGGCGATCGCCTGCACGGTCGTCTACTCGGTGGCCTCGACGCTCTCCATCGCGCTGGTGCAGCCGTTCCTGCGCGTGATGTTCGCGACCGTGGACCCGGGCTCGGTGCCCGGCGCGGAGCGCGCCGCGACCGCCCCCGGCGTGCTGGGCGCCGCGCTGGCCGCGTTCCGAGACCTGCTGCAGCGTTTGGTGTTCGACGCCGCGCCGCTGGTGGCGTTCGAGCGGCTGGCGGTCGTCATCCTGGGGCTCTTCCTCGTCAAGAACCTCGCCGACTACGCGGCGTCCTACCTGAGCGTCGCGGTCGAGCAGTCGGCGATGCGCGACCTGCGCCGGCAGCTGTTCGCGCACTTGCAGCGGCTGCCGCTGGCCTTCTTCCACACACGCCGGAGCGGGACGCTGATCGCGCAGATCACCAGCGATGTCGAGGCGCTGCGCGGCAGCCTCGCCGCCGGCATCAGCAACCTGCTCAAGGACGGCCTGACCCTCACCGGCTGCCTGCTGCTGGTGTTCGCGGCCTCGTGGAAGCTGGCCCTCTTCAGCATGCTGATCCTGCCGCCGGCCGCCCTCGCGCTCGTGACCATCGGGCGCAGCATGAGGCGGCGGTCGGGCCGCGCCCAGTCGCAGATGGCCGACCTCACCGGACGGCTGCAGGAGACGATCGCGGGCGCCCGCGTGGTCAAGGCGTTCCGGGCCGAGGCGTTCGAGGAGGAGCGATTCGAGCGCTCGAACTCCGGCTACCGCGACGCGTTCGTGCGCCTGCGGCGCGTGTCGGCCGCGGCGCGTCCGTTCAGCGAGTACGCCGTCATCGTGGTCGCGGTGGCGATCGCGTGGCTCGGCGCCCGCGAGATCTTCGAGAACCGCAGCCTGCCTCCGGACCGCTTCTTCCTGTTCGTGACGGCGCTGCTCGCCACCATCTCGCCCATCAAGAGCCTGTCCGAGGTGGGCAGCACGCTGGCCACCGGGCTCGGCGCGGCCGACCGCGTGTTCGGGCTGCTCGACACCCCCGTGGCCATCGAGGACGCGCCCGGCGCCCGGGTGGCGGCGCCGCTCGCCGACGCCATCCGCTTCGAGCAGGTGCACTTCGCCTACACGCCGGGCGAGCCGGTGCTCGAGGGCATCGACTTCACGGTGCCGCGCGGGCGGATCGTCGCGTTGGTGGGGCCGAGCGGGGCGGGCAAGAGCACCACGCTCGACCTGCTGGCCCGCTTCCACGACCCGAGCGCCGGCCGCATCACCTGGGACGGCACCGACCTGCGCCAGGTGACGCTCGACTCGCTGCGCGGCCAGCTGGCCGTGGTGACGCAGGAGACCCTGCTGTTCCACGACACCGTGCGCGCCAACATCGCCTACGGACAGCCCGAGGCCCCGCTCGAGCGCGTGGTGGCGGCGGCGCGTGCGGCGCACGCGCACGACTTCATCGAGCGCATGCCCGAGGGCTACGACACGGTCATCGGCGAGCGCGGGCTGCGGCTCTCGGGCGGCGAGCGGCAGCGGCTGGCCATCGCGCGCGCTGCTGCGCGATCCGCGCGTGCTGCTGCTCGATGAAGCCACCTCGGCGCTCGACACCGAGAGCGAGCGCCTCGTGCAGGCGGCCCTCGAGGCGCTGATCCGCGACCGCACCACGCTGGTCATCGCGCACCGGCTCTCGACCGTGCAGCACGCCGATCTCATCCTGGTGTTCGAGCGCGGACGCATCGTCGAGCAGGGCACGCACGCCGAGCTGATGGCGCACGGCGGCGCCTACCAGCGGCTGCACGCGCTGCAGTTCCGCGCGTGAGCCCGCGGCCGCCGCGACCGGTGCCGGTGCCGGCGGGAGGCTTCCGCCGCATCGCGCTGCTGCGGCTGTCGTCCCTCGGCGACGTGGTGCTGACGCTGCCGGTAGCCGAGGCGCTGCGGCGCGCCCACCCGCAGGCCGAGATCGCCTTCTGGGTGAAGGAGGAGTTCGCCGACG
>CAZMQP010000398.1:1727-2747 GCA_964568385.1 uncultured bacterium | reverse complement strand
CCGGCGGCGTTGATCCGCGGCGCGAGCACGAAGGCCACCTGGCCGCTCGTGATGCGGCGCGAGGCCGAGCCGGCGACGTCGGCGAGCGCGCGGATCCCGAGCCGCTGCTGCTGGTTGAGCAGCTGCAGACCGAGCTGGGCCAGTACGCGGTTCTCGCCCACCAGCGGCACCACATCGGCGATGGTGCCGAGCGCCACGACGTCGAGGTAGCGGCGCGCGTGCTCCAGCCCGCCGCGCCGCTTGAGCAGCCGTTCGGCGAGCTTGAACGTCACGCCGACGCCGGCCAGCGCCTTGAAGGGATACGGGCAGCCGGGACGCAGCGGGTCCACGATCGCCACCGCCTCGGGCAGCACGGCCTGCGGCTCGTGATGGTCGGTGATCACCACGTCGATGCCGTGCGCGCGCGCATGGGCCACCGCCTCGACCGCGGTGATGCCGCAGTCCACCGTGACGATCAGCGTGCAGCCGCGGCGGTGCGCGTCGTCCACGGCGCCCACCGAGAGCCCGTAGCCGTCGCGCACGCGGTGCGGGATGCGGACCTCGGGCTGGGCGCCCAACTCCCGCAGCACGCTGTCGAGCAGGAACGTGGACGTGATGCCGTCCACGTCGTAGTCGCCCTGGATGAAGATGCGCTCGCCGCGGTCGACCGCATCCAGGATGCGCTGCGCGGCCGGCTCGAGGTCGAGCATCTGCGAGGGCTCATGCAGCTGGTCGAGCGACGGCTCCAGGAAGTGCCGCGCCGACGCCTCGTCGGCGATGCCGCGGTTCACCAGGACGTGCGCCACCGGCATCGGCACGCCGAGCGCGCGGGCCAGCGACGCCGCCGTCTCCGGCGAGCGGCGCGGATGATAGACCCAGTTCTGCTGGGGCAAGGTCATGGGCGGCATGAGGGGATCCGGGCCAGAGTGCGAGGGATCACGCACTCTAGCGTGCGCGGTCGCTCGGCCGCCACCTTGGCGTGCGGACGCAGCGAGGGCCCGGCGGGCGCGCGCCGGGCCCGCGGGTGCGAACAGGCGAGTG
>CAZMQP010000398.1:0-1717 GCA_964568385.1 uncultured bacterium | reverse complement strand
GCAAGGTCATGGGCGGCATGAGGGGATCCGGGCCAGGTAGGGGACGTGAGCACGCACTCTAGCGCGCGCGGTCGCTCCGCCGCCACCTGCGGGCGCGAACGCAGCGAGGACCCGGCGCTCGCGCGCCGGGCCCTCGGATGCGAACAGGCGAGTCCCCCGTAAGCCGGATTCTGTCGGAGCGCAACGCTCCGTGGTGATCATTCGTCTGGGGCCATCGTCTCCGATGACCTCGATGCGACCGACCCGGGGGTGATTGCGGCGCGGGTCACACGCCTCCCCCTCTATTCGGTCTTGCTCCAGGCGGGGTTTACCGAGCCGGCATCGTCACCGACACCGCTGGTGCGCTCTTACCGCACCGTTTCACCCTTGCCCGCAACGCGGATCGCTCCGCGTCCGTTGGCGGTCTGCTCTCTGTTGCACTTTCCGTGGGCTCACGCCCCCTGGGGATTACCCAGCGCCCTACCCTGTGGAGTCCGGACTTTCCTCACTCCGCGTCCTCGGCCGCCCATGAACAGCGGAAGCGTCGGAACACGGCGCGCGATCACCTGGGGGACTCGGACCTTCCCTGCGCCCGGTCGAGCGCGTCGTTCACCAGCTGGTCAGCCCGCGTGTTGTGATGGCGCCGCACCGAATCGAACGTCACCTGCCCCACCTTCGCCGCGGCTCGCTTCGCCTCGGCGTGCAGTGGTTTGAGGCCCTCGTTCTTCACCCGGTACTGCCCCGTCATCTGGCGGACCACCAGCTCGGAGTCCATCCGCACTTCGAGCGGCTGCGCCCCGAGCCGGGCCGCGGCTTCGAGTCCCGCGATGAGGCTGCGGTACTCCGCCACGTTGTTGGTCACCACGCCGAGGAACTCGCCGCGAGCCTCCCGTTCCAGGCCCTCCGGATCCGTGAGCACGAACCCGTAGGCCCCGGGGCCGGGATTGCCGCGTGAACCCCCGTCACAGCGCAACACCCAGACCGCGGGAGTCGTCGTCATGCGGGCACCTTACGCGAGCGGCTCAGCGCCCGTCCACCGCCGGCGCGAGCCAGCCGGCGCGCTGCAGCGCCCGCCACGCGTCGGCCTCGCCGAGCTCGATCAGGCGCGCAGTCCTCTCCGGCTCGAACTCGAGCAGCGTCCCCGGCAGCGGCCGCGCCGGCTCCACCACGGCGACGCGCGCCGGATCCCCCTCGCGCGACCACCCGGCGGGCAGTTCGCGCAGTTCGGCCTGCAGGTCGCGCCAGTTCGCCAGCTCGAGCAGCCGGCCGCCGAGCGTCGCGATGCCGCTGAGCGGCGCCGCCGCCGGGGGCGCATCGCTCGGCTGCAGCAGCACGACCAGCACGGCGTCGGCCTCGTCGGCCAGCGCCAGGTGCAGCGGCTGATTGGAGAAGCCGCCGGCGTCCACGAAATGGCGCTGGTCGATGGTCTCGGGCTCGAACACCCCGGGGATCGCGGACGATGCCACCGCGGCGGCGATCGCCTCCTCGGGCGATCGCAGCACGGCGATCTCCCCCAGCGAATCGCGCACCTTGGCGGCGAACTCGGGGCTGAAGTCCGACCACGTGACGAAATGGCAGACGCGCCCGGTGTCCACCGCCAGCGCGCTCATCACGAGGCGCGTGCCGGGGCGAATCAGCGAGGCCGGGTCACCCTGCCGCACCAGCTTCTCGATGACGCGGCGGCGGCGTCGTCCCGACCACAGCCCGCGGCCGTGCGTCTCGGGCATCAGGCTGTAGG
>CAZMQP010000397.1:0-2749 GCA_964568385.1 uncultured bacterium | reverse complement strand
GTCGAGACCCGGCCCGCGGCGGGCCTGTCGTTCGTGGTGGCGCACGCGCTCTGGCGCGTGCGCGGCGGCGAGCGGCTCCACCTGCCCGAGGCCGGCGGCGACCGGCTCACGCTGCGGTCGCTGACGGGGGAGGGGGAACGGACCCGGGTGGAACTGCGCGCGCCGGTCATGGGCGGCAGGCTCCGTCTCGGACTCACGAGCACCCTCGGCGGCACGCGGGCGGTCCGCCCGCAGTGGCTCGCGGAGTGGTCGCGCCGACATCGGCCGTAACCAGCATCCCGGGGGATCCCGTGCGATACGCCGAGCGCATGAGCCGCATGAGCACCGCCGCTTCCTTCGAGATGCTCGCGCGCGGCAAGGCGCTCGAGGCGCAGGGACGCAGCGTCGTCCACCTGGGGATCGGCGAGCCCGACTTCGACACGCCGGCGCACATCCGCGCCGCCGCCGAGCGGGCGATGGCCGAGGGCTGGACGCACTACGGGCCCGCCGCCGGGCTGCCCGACCTGCGCGCCGCGATCGCCCGCGAGTGGCGCGCGCGCCGCGGCATCCCGTGCGGGCCCGAGCACGTCGTGGTGACCCCCGGCGCCAAGCCGATCCTGTTCTTCACCATGCTGGCCCTGCTCGAGCCGGGCGACGAGGTGCTGGTGCCCGCGCTCGCCTTCCCCACCTACGCCTCGGTCGCCGCGTTCCTCGGCGCGCGCGTCGTGCCGGTGCCGCTCGACCCGGCGCGCGGGTTCGACCTCGACCTGGCCGCGGTGCGCGAGCGCCTCAACGCACGCACGCGCATGATCGTGCTCAACTCGCCGCACAATCCCACCGGGGGCGTCACCCCGATGGCGACGCTGCACGCGCTGGCCGGCCTCGCCGAGAAGCACGACCTGCTCGTGCTCTCCGACGAGATCTACTCGCGCATGGTCTACGAGGGCGAGGCGCCCTCGATCGCCGCGCTGCCGGGCATGGCCGAGCGCACCGCCGTGGTGGACGGCTTCTCCAAGACCTGGGCCATGACCGGCTGGCGGCTCGGGTTCGGCATCCTCCCCGAGCCGCTCGCGCGGCACGTCGCGACGCTCATGAACAACTCCAACTCGTGCACCACGAGCTTCGTGCAGAAGGCCGGCATCGCGGCGCTCGAGGGCCCGCAGACCGAGGTCGAGGCGATGATGCGCGAGTTCCGCGCGCGCCGGGACCTGCTGGTCGCCGGGCTGCAGGCCCTGCCGGGCGTCGCCTGCGCCGCGCCGGCCGGGGCGTTCTACGTGTTCCCCGACATCCGCGGCACCGGATTCACGTCGGCCGACCTGGCCGACCGCCTGCTCGAGGAGGCCGGCGTCGTGACCCTGCCCGGCACGGGCTTCGGCGAGGCGGGCGAGGGCTACCTGCGGCTGTCGTACGCCAACTCGCAGGAGAACCTGCGCGAGGCGCTCGCGCGCATCGAGCGCTTCCTCGCCGCGCACGTCCGCGCCTGAGGGGCGCCGCGGCCCGCGGTGATGCGCTGCAGCAAGCGCCCCGCGGTGCGGCATCCGGAAGGTCGCCGCGGGGAGCGGGCCGGTGTCCCGAGCCGTCCCCCGCGTGCACGCCGGCGTCGCCGCGCGTGACGCAGCCGCGAAGCCCCGGCTGCTGGAACCCTGCGCCGGATGCGGCCCTCGCGCCCGGCACGCTCGCTGCTCAAGGTGCCGTGGCGGCGTGCGGCCACGACGGCCGCGCCCGTCTCCACCGCACCCCGCTCGGGAGTCCGCCATGCGCGACTGGCGTCCACTGCTCGCCCTCGCCTCGATCCTCTCGCTCCATCCGCCCGCGACCGCCCGGCCCGCCTGCGCCGAGGAGGCGCCCCAGCTCCACGAGATCCTCGCCGCGCCCGCGCGCGACTGGGACGGCTCGGGCTCGTTCTCGTCACGCGACGACGAGTGGATCGAGATCATCCACCGCGGCGCCTCGCCGCTCGACCTCACGCCGTTCCTGATCACCGACGCCGACTCCATCCCGCGCTACCGCTTCGGCGGCACGCTCGCGCCCGGTGCGGTGATGCGCGTGACCGGCCGCATGTCCTACGACTGGGAGCGGGCCAACGGCCAGCCGGCGTTCGGACTGTCGCTCGGCAACACCGGCGACACGGTGATGCTGTGGCGCATCTCGGCCGCCGACACGACGCTGGTCGAGAGCTACACCTACCGCGCGCACGAGGCCGCCGCCGACCGCAGCACCGGGCGGGCGGCCGCGGCGCCGCACGACTGGGTGCTGTTCGACGGCCTCAACCCGTACACGGGTACGGCGCAGCCGCAGGGCACGGGCTGCGCGCCGACGCCGGCGGCCCCCAACCTCTGCGACCTGACGCCGGCGCCCGGTGTCAGCTGGGGCCACCTCAAGACGCGGTTCCGGTGAGCCGCCGCGCCCGGGCCGAGCCGCCGTGACCCGCCACGGCGCGGCGCCTCGGCCGGGCGTGGGCGCCGGCGCGAAACTTCCTGCGACGATGGCGGGGAGGCCGCATCGGAAGGCGGGCGCGAGAGCTCCGCGCCCCCTTCCTCCGCTTGGCCGCGGCGGTTCGCCGAACCCCCTTCGCAACGGAGTGATCCACGATGGATATGCGCAAGCCGGGCCTGCTGGCCCTCGTCCTCGCCGCCGCGATCGCGCTGCCCTCGATCGCCTCGGCCGGAAGCTACGGCAAGAAGAGCACCACCACGGCGGCCGCCGCCGCGAAGACCAAGTCCATGGACATCGTGGGCACGGCCAAGGCCGCGGGTTCGTTCAACACACT
>CAZMQP010000396.1:0-2753 GCA_964568385.1 uncultured bacterium | reverse complement strand
CGTCGTCGGCTTTGAGCAACGTCGTGACCATCGCTGCGTCGACATGGGCGCGGTGATGTTCGCGATGGCCGCCGTGTGCGTGCGCGCCCAGCGTGTTGCCGCCCGCGCCGGCGCCGGCGAGGGCCCACGCCAGCTGGCGGATGCCTTCTGTCTGCAGGCGCGCCGCCGCATCCACTCGCTGTTCGAGGCCATCGCCTCCAACGACGACACCACGCACTACGCCACCGCCATGGACGTGCTGGCGGGCCGTCATGCCTGGCTCGAGGAGGGCGTCGTGCCGGCGCCCACCCAGGCCGAGGCCGCCGCCCCCGAAGCGGCGCCACGGGCGGCGGCCGGGCGCTGACGCCCGGCCACCCGTTCGAGTGATTCCGGCGAGGGTCCGGCCAACGCCCTCGGGCGAAACGGCCTAGCGGGCCCGCGCCGGGCCTCCGGCGCCGCCCGGGCCGGCGGCAGTCGGGCGTTGCCACGCGGGGGCCGCTCCGGCACAATCCGGCGGCTCGCCAGGGAGGCGGGCAGGCTGGCCCGCTCGACCCGGCTCGGGGCCAGCCGCGGACGGAGTCGCGAACGCGGCTCCCACCCCATGGACCGGGCGGTCGGCACCCCCCATTGGCCTCCAAGCTCTCCGACAAGCGTCAGCGCCAGATCCTCGCCGTGCTGCTCACCGCCTTCGCGGTGCTGGCCACGGCGAGCCTCGTGACGTTCACCCGGCCGGTCCCCGGCGAGTCCGTGTGGTGGACGCCCAACGCCTGCGGCCCGGTCGGCGCCGGCTTCGCCTTCGCGCTCGTGTTCGCGTTCGGCCGCGCCGCCGCCTTCGGCGTGCCGCTGCTGGCGGCACTGTGGGCGTGGAACCGCCTGCGCGCACGGCCCTGGGCGCCGCTCGCGATCTCCTCGGCGCTCGGAACGCTGCTCGTGTTCGAGGTGTGCACGCTGTTCGGCCTCGGCGGCCTCGACCGCTGGATGTGGGCGGGCGGCTGGGGGCTGGCATCGTCGCTCGCGCTGCACGCCTCGCTGGGGGACGTCGGCTCGTGGGTGGTGGCGAGCGCGGTGCTCTTCGTGTCGGTGCTGGTGGCGAGCGAGATGGGGTTCCATTGGATCTCGCGCTTCGCGCGAGCGGCGGTCGTGGAGCCGCTGCGGGCGATGCGCGCCGCCATCGCCGCATGGTGGACGACCTGGCGCGAGCGCCGCGCCGAGGCGGCCCGCCTCGCCGCTCGCGAGCGCGCCCGCCGCGAGCCCAAGGGCCGGCGCGCGGGCAAGGCGGCCGTCGCCGCCGAGACCACGGTCGCCGCCGCCGCAGCGGCCGCCCCGATGGTGGTGCACGAGCGCTCGACCGAGCCCGAGGCGCCCCGCCGCACCGAGGCGCCCGCCGCCACCGCCCCGGTCATCAAGCAGCCCCCCAAGCCCAAGCCGAGGTCGCTCGAGCCCGAGCGCCCGCTGGGGCCGGCGCCCACCGAGGCGCTGCCGCCGCTCTCGCTGCTCGAGATGCCGAGCCAGCCCGAGGACCTGCTCACCACCGCGGACCTGACCCAGCAGGCCAACCTGCTGGTGCAGAAGCTGCTCGACTTCGGCATCGAGGGCCGCGTCACCGAGATCCACCCGGGACCGGTCGTGACCATGTTCGAGTTCGAACCCGCCCCGGGCGTCAAGGTGGGCAGTATCGCCGCGCTCGACAACGACCTCGCGCTGGCGCTGCGCGCCAACCGCATCCGCATCATCGCCCCGCTGCCCGGCCGGGGCACGGTCGGCGTCGAGATCCCGAACCCGCGGCGCCGGACGGTGTATCTCCGTGAAGTGCTCTCGTCCCAGGCCTATGAGAAGAGCGGCGCCTCGCTCACCATCCCGCTCGGGGTGGATGCGAACGGACAGCCCTACGTCACCGACCTCGCCAAGATGCCGCACCTGCTGGTGGCGGGCGCGACGGGGGCGGGCAAGAGCGTGTGCCTCAACGCGCTCATCACCGGCCTGCTGTACCAGCACGACCCGCTGACGCTGCAGCTGGTCATGATCGACCCCAAGATGGTCGAGCTCTCGCCCTACAACGGCATCCCGCACCTGGTGCTGCCGGTGGTGACCGAGGTCAAGAAGGCGGCTCGCGCGCTGCGCTGGGCCGTGGCCGAGATGGAGAAGCGCTACAAGCTGCTGGCGCTGGCGGGGGCCCGCAACATCACCACCTACAACGAGCGCGTCGCCGAGGGCAAGGTCCCGGCGCCCGAGGGTGAGACGCAGCTGCCGTCGCGGCTGTCGTACCTCGTGGTCATCGTCGACGAGTTCGCCGACCTGATGGTGCAGGTGCCCGGCGAGGTCGAGGAGCCGATCGCACGGCTGGCGCAGATGGCGCGCGCCGTCGGCATCCACGTGGTGCTGGCGACGCAGCGGCCGTCGGTGGACGTCATCACCGGCGTCATCAAGGCGAACTTCCCCTCGCGCATCGCGTTCCGCGTCCCGAGCAAGGTGGACTCGCGCACCGTGCTCGACATGAACGGCGCCGAGAACCTGCTGGGCATGGGCGACATGCTGTTCCTGCCGGCGGGGCGGCCCGACGCGCTGCGCGTGCACGGCGCCTACATCTCCGAGGAGGAGAGCCAGCGCGTCGTGGACTTCTGGCGCGCCAAGGCCGCCGCCGCGACCGCGCCGCCGCCGCCGCTCGCCACCGAGGTCAAGCTGCCCGAGGGCGACGACGAGGAGGGCGAGGACAGCTTCATGGACGACGAACTCGTGCCCGAGGCGGCCCGGCTCGTGGTCATGCACGCGCAGGG
>CAZMQP010000395.1:0-2758 GCA_964568385.1 uncultured bacterium | reverse complement strand
TGCAGGCTGCCGCGTGGCAGGCGCCCGCGAGCCGCGCCTGGCTCGCCCCGCTCGCCGGCTGGGGCGTGCACCTGCCGCCCGGCAGCGCGCGCGACGGCCTCTCGCTCGCCTTCGGGCACGCGGGACTCCTGACGCTGGCCCGCCTCGCCGGCACGGCGGCGTGGCTGAGCGCCGGCGGCTGCCCGCGCCGCTGCGCATGGGCGGCGGTGCTGGCGTGCTATCTTGCCCCGCGTTCACTCACGTGGTGGTGCGCCGATCTGCTGCGCGGCGCCAGTCCGCTCGGATGAGAGCCGAGGAGGCGCGCATGCCGTCGCTCAACCGCTTCGCCGGGGCCATGGCGGCGGTGCTGCTGGTGGCGGTCGCGGCGTTCTGGGCATGGGACCGCTTCCGGCCTCGGGACGTGCCCGTGTTCGAGCCGTCGCGGTTCGTGGTGCTGCGCCCGCCCGTCGCCGCGACCGACGAACGCTGGCTGCTGGCGGTGAACCCGGCCTGCCCGCACTGCCGCGAGCATCTCGACGCGCTCGAGGCCGCCATGGCCGGCGCGCCCGGTCACGCACGCCTCGGCGCGCTGATCGTGGACACGCCGCAGCGGCCCGACACACTCACGCTCGCCGCGCTCGCGCCGGCCGGGGTGTGGTGGGACTCGGCGGGCATCTGGCGGCGCGAGTGGTCGCATCGCGTGTACGGCGAGCTGCTGCAGTTCATGTCCGACGGCAGCCTGCGCGCCACCCAGCCCCCCGGCTGGAGGCCCTGACGCATCGCCCCCTTATCGCCCCCGCGCCCCCGCCACGAGGGAAGGAGGTGAGAGGACATGCGACTCCGACTGTGCGCCCTGTTCGCGGCGGCGCTGCTCGCCATCGCGCAGCCGGCGCCGAGCCGTGCCGCCGGGACGGCGGCCGATGAAGAGGGGCTGGGCCGCCTCATGCGCTACGCCGCCTGCGCGCTGGCCACGTTCATCGCCCGCACCCCGGAGCAGATGGGGCAGGCCATGATCGGCTGCGGCCTCATCTATCTGGACGAACTCCCCGGGCACTCCCAATGACGGAGGTCCACATGCGGTACCGCTTCCGCCCCCTGGTCCCGTTGCTGCTCGCGGCGGTGCTGTTCGCCGCGCCGGCGAGCCGCGCCGCCGACCCGCCTCCCGCCGCATCCGAGTCCCAGACGGGCGTGGTGATGGCGGCGGCCTGCGGCATCGCCGTGCGCCAGGCCCTCATCACCCCCAACCCGTTCACCACCGCCGCCGCGATCTACACCTGCGGCTTCGCCCTGCTCGACGCGCTCGCGACGCCCGACGACGCGCCGTGACCGGCCGCCCGGCCGCCGCCGGACCTCCGGGGTCCGGGCGGCCGGCCGAGCGGCTACACTGGCGCGCATGGCCCTCACGATCGCCCAGCACCTGCGCGCCGCCGAAGCGGCGCTCGCGCCGCTCGGCTCGCCGCGCTCCGATGCGGCCGAGCTGCTGTCGCGGCTGCTCGGGCTCGAACGAGGCGCGCTCGCGGCCCGCGGCGCCGAGGCGCTGGGCGGCGCCGACGAGCGGCGTTTCGGGGAGTGGCTGGCGCGCCGGGTGGCGGGCGAGCCGGTGCAGTACATCACCGGCCGCGCCGCGTTCCGCTCGCTCGACCTGGCGGTGGACGGTCGCGTGCTCATCCCGCGGCCCGAGACCGAGGAACTGGTCGAGCACGTCCTCGCGGTGCTGCGCGAGCGGGCCGACGCGTGGCGGCCGCCGCGCGTGCTCGACCTGGGGACGGGCTCGGGATGCATCGCGCTCGCCATCGCCTCGGAGTGGCGCGAGGCGAGAGTCACCGCCACCGACGCCAGCGCCGGCGCGCTCGAGGTGGCCCGTGCCAACGCGGAGGCGCTCGGGCTCACCGGCCGGGTCACGTTCGCGCTCGGGGACTGGTTCGACGCACTCGGCTCGGACGAGCGCTACGAGGTCATCGTGTCGAACCCGCCCTACATCTCGCCCGAGGAGGCCGAGGCGCTGCCCGCCGACGTGCGCGAGTGGGAGCCGCACACGGCCCTGTTCGCCACCGACGACGGCCTCTCGGACCTGCGGCAGCTGGTGGAGGAGGCGCCGCGGCATCTGGTCGCGGGCGGCCTGCTGGCGCTGGAACTGGCCGAGATGCGGGCGGCCGAGGTGGCGGCCTGGTTCGAGGGCGCGCACGACTGGGCGGCCGCCGAACTGCGCGACGACCTCGCGGGCCGGCCCCGTATGTTGTTCGCACGGCGTGAGAAGGGCCCGGCGATCGCTCCCGCCCAGTGGGGGGAGGAGCGGGTCTGATAGGGTGGGGGCGACCGGCCGCACGGTTCCAACCCCGTCTGCACAGCGAGGACCCCTCATGAGCCTGACCAAGCCACTGCCCGAGATCCAGTCGCGCGGCTACGCGCGCCCGGAGGTGCTCGTCACCACCGACTGGCTCGCCGAGCGACTCGACGACCCGACCCTTCGCATCATCGAGTCCAACGAGGACCAGCTCCTCTATCCCTCGGGCCACATCCCCGGCGCCGTGCAGGTGGATTGGGCGGCCGACCTCAACGATCCCCTGATGCGCGACTACCTCGACCGCGGCGGCTTCGAGAAGCTGATGTCGCGCATCGGCGTGACGCCCGAGACCACCGTGGTGTTCTACGGCGACAAGAGCAACTGGTGGGCGTGCTACGCGTTCTGGGTGTTCCAGCTGTTCGGGCACACGAACGCACGGCTCATGGATGGCGGCCGCCTGAAGTGGGAGAAGGAGAAGCGGCCCATGACGCGCGA
>CAZMQP010000394.1:0-2759 GCA_964568385.1 uncultured bacterium | reverse complement strand
TGGAGCAGGTGTTCCGGCTCACGAGCGACATCACACTGTTGGAGCTCTCGGACCTCAACCGGCCGCTGCTGCGGCGCATGCAGCTCGAGGCCCCCGGCACCTACCATCACAGCATGGTCGTGGGCTCGCTCGCCGAGGCCGCGGCCGAGGCGATCCACGCCAACTCGCTGCTCGCGCGCGTGCAGGCGTACTACCACGACATCGGCAAGCTGGCGAAGCCCGAGTACTACGCCGAGAACGAGCCCGCCTCGTCACGCTCGCGCCACGACAAGCTGACGCCCTCGATGAGCGCGCTGGTCGTGAAGTCGCACATCCAGGAGGGCCTGCAGATCGCGCGCAAGCAGCGGCTGCCGCATGCCGTGCGCGACGCCATCCCCGAGCACCACGGCACCATGGTGATGGCGTTCTTCCATCACAAGGCGCTCGAGGCCGACCCCACCGCGCGCCGCGAGGACTACAGCTACCCCGGCCCGCGGCCGCGCTCCAAGGAGACCGCCATCCTCATGCTCGCCGACGGCGTCGAGGGCGCCTCGCGGGCGCTCGCCGAGCCCACGCCCAGCCGCATCCGCGGCCTCGTGCAGCGCATCATCGACGAGCGCGTGCGCGACGGGCAGCTCGACGAGTGCGGCCTGACGCTGCAGGACCTGGCGCGCATCCGCGAGGCGTTCATCCCGGTGCTGACCGCGATCTTCCATGTGCGCGTGCCCTACCCCGAGGCGCCGCGCCGCGAGTCGCGCCAGGAGCGCGCGAGCCGCGAGGGCTGAACCCGGGGGGCGCCCGGGTGCTCCCGCGGCCCGCGCCTCGCGGGCGGCCGCCGCCGCACCGCTCAGAAGCGGCGGACGAGGCTCCCGTTGACGCCGAGCACCGGCAGCTCGTCGGCGTCCACCTGCGCACGGGTCAGCTCGGTGCGGATCCAGAAGTGGTCGAGGTTGTGGATGTCGTACTCGAACCCGAGCCCCATGAGCAGCGACGTGCCGGTGTCCTCCTGCTCGCTGACCACCGTGCTCGAGCCGATCTGCTCGACGAACGTCTCCTTGCTCGTCCAGCCGAGCAGCCCCAGCCGCGCCAGCATCACCCAGCGCGGCTTGACCGGGATGCGCGCGAGGCCCGACAGCGTCCAGCCGCTCGCCTCCACCTCGGCGCTGACGTCGCCCGCCGCCCACGAGTCGGCGCTGCCGTCCGAGGTCGCGTCGAACTTGGAGGAGCCGAGGTCCATCCAGCCGAGTTCCACACCCACGTGACGCCCCGCGAAGCCGGCGTTCAGGTGCCAGCCGAAGCCGGTGTCGCGGGCGTCGATGGCGCTGAGCGAGCCGTCGTCGTTGGCCTCGGTGTGCTCGCGGTAGAACGTGGGCGCGATGCCGGCGCTGGCGTAGAAGTCGCCGTAGCGGTGCCACGGCTTGGGCGCCCGCGGCCGGTCCTCGAGGAACCGGCCGAGGAATCCGCGAGACCGGCCCCGGTCGCCCGGGTCGGGAGCCTCCTCCGCATGCACGGCGGCGGGGAAGGTGGCGGCGGCGGCGAGGACGAGCGCGAGCGCGAACGCGGCACGGGCGATCGGCGAGTGGGTGGAGCCGGTCATGGGACCTCCTCGGTCGGAGCGGCACATCGCGAGGGCGCGCCTGCCGGGCCGGAAGTGGCACCGCATCAAGGCGCCCGATCTCGGGAGCACCCCCAACACGCTCGCCGGGCCGCCCGGCGTTTCAGCGCGAGCGCGCGGGGCGTCGTGCCGGTCGCATGCCCGCCGCACGGGACTGGCGGTTCGCGGCGCATCCGCGCTAGCCTCCGCGCATGTCCCCGACGACGGCGCCCCGGCGCCCCGGCCGATTCGGCACGCGAGGCGGCTGAGCATGCCCATCGCCATCGAGGCCCCGCGCGGATGCGCGGGGCCGCTGCGCGCGATCGTCGGCTCGGTGCTGCGGGCCGAGGGGCGCCGCACGGGCGACATCACCGTGGTGCTCTCCGACGACCCGACGCTGCGGGAGCTCAACCGGCAGTGGCGGGGGCTCGACAAGGCCACCGACGTGCTGAGCTTCGCCTACGACGAGCACGAGCCGGACGCCGCGAGCCGGGCGGTCACCGGCGACCTCGTGGTCTCGATGGACCGCGTGCGCGCCCAGGCGAAGCGGTTCCGCGTCCGCGAGGGCGCCGAACTCGCCCGCCTCGTCATCCACGGCGCGCTGCACTTGTGCGGCCACGACCACATGCAGCCCGCTGAGCGCACCGCCATGCGCGCCCGCGAGGCCGCGGCGCTGCGCCGCGCCCGTGCGGCGGTCACCACGCTCGACGCCGCGCTGAAGCGCCGCCGGGACGCCTGAGCGTTCGCGCCCCCGCAGCCGAGCGGCCGGGGCCGCGACGACCGCCGCTGGCCCCACCGCGCCGGCGCGGCTAGATTCCCGCCGACCGCCGCCCCCATCCGCTCCCCCCCCCGAGGCCACGCGCCGCATGACCGCCCGATCCGCACGCACGAACGGCGACTCGCTCTTCTCCAAGGTGCGCATGTACCTGCTGACCGGCCTCGCGGTGCTGGCGCCGTCCGCCGTGACCCTCTGGGTGCTGTATCGCCTGCTCAACTGGGTGGACAACCTGCTCGGGCGCTACCTGCGCTTCGCCGTGCTCGACTACCACCGCATCCCCGGGCTCGGACTGCTGGCCACCATCCTGCTGCTGGTGATCGTCGGCTTCATCGCCACGCGAATCGGCCAGGGTCCGCTGGCGCGCGTGTGGGACCGGCTGCTGCTGCGCATCCCGGGCGTGGGCATCGT
>CAZMQP010000393.1:0-2767 GCA_964568385.1 uncultured bacterium | reverse complement strand
ACCGGCAACGTCGTCGAGGCCGTGCGCCACATGCGTGCGGAGGTCGGCCACATGAAGCGGCTCACGACGCTGACCGCCGACGAGCTGATGGCCGAGGCCAAGCACCTCGGGGCGCCCTTCGAACTGGTGCGCGAGGTGGCCCGCACGGGCGCGCTGCCGGTGCCGAACTTCGCCGCCGGCGGCGTGGCGACGCCCGCCGACGCCGCGCTCATGATGAAGCTGGGCGCGCAGGCCGTGTTCGTCGGCTCGGGCATCTTCGAGGTCGGTGACGCCGCGAGCCCCAAGGCGGCCCGCAAGGACCAGACCCGCATGGCCCGGGCCATCGTGCAGGCGGTGACGCACTGGGACCGCCCCGACCTCCTCAAGGACATCAGCACCGGGCTGCCGCAGGCGATGAAGGGCCTCACGCTCGAGTCCATCCCGGAGGGCGAACTGCTTGCGAAGCGGGGCTGGTGAGCGGTCCGCGACCCGCGCCGCCGGCGCGCCGCGCGTGGGTGTGCTGGCGCTGCAGGGCGATGTCGTGCTGCACGAGCGCGCGCTGGCGGCCTGCGGCGCCGAGGCCGTGCGCGTGACGCTGCCCGCGCACCTCGAGGGACTCGAGGCGATGATCCTGCCCGGGGGCGAGTCCACCACCATGCTGCGCCTGATCGAGTCCACCGGCCTGCGCGCGCCGCTGGCGGCGTTCGTGGCGGAGCGGCCCGTGCTCGGCACCTGCGCCGGGCTGATCCTGCTCGCCGCGCGCGCCGACCGGCTGCCGCACCCGACCTTCGGCGTCATCGACATCGACGCCGAGCGCAACGCCTACGGCCGCCAGGTGCATTCGTTCACCGCGCCGGTCGCCTGCGAACCGCTCGGCGCCGCGATCGAGGGCATGTTCATCCGCGCCCCGCGCATCCCGCGGATCGGGCGCGGGGTCGAGGTGATCGCCCGGCATGCCGGCGAGCCCGTGGGCGTGCGCCAGGGCCGTGCAGTCGCGCTCGCGTTCCACCCGGAGCTGACGGGCGACACGCGCCTGCACGACTGGTTCCTGCGCGAGGTCGTGAGCACCCCGGCGGGGGCCGCGCGGTGAGCGCTCCGGTCGAGGTGTCGCCGCGCGCGGCGCTCGAGGCGTTCATCGCCCGGCACCAGCGCTTCCTGCTCACCACCCACATCAATCCCGACGGCGACGCCATCGGCAGCGAGGTCGCCTTCGCGCGCTGGCTCAAGTCGCAGGGCAAGCAGGTGCGCATCCTCAACGACTCCCCGACGCCGCCCGCCTTCGCGTGGCTGACCGACGAGGACCCGGTCGAGGTGCACGAGGACGCGCTCACCGAGCAGTGCTTCACCGAGGCCGATGCGCTGGTGGTGCTCGACACCAGCAACAAGCCGCGCATCGGCCGGCTGGTGTTCACGCTCGATCGCCACGCCATCGCGGTCGCCATCGTGGACCACCACGTGACCCACGAGGGGTTCGGCCAGGTCAATCTCATCGAGCCGCGCAAGGCCGCCACGGCGAGCCTCGTGTTCGACCTGATCCGCGCCAGCGGCGGCACGATCGACCGGCGCACCGCCGAGGCGCTGTACGTCGGCCTCGCCACCGACACCGGCTACTTCCGCTACTCCAACACCGACGCGGAGTCGTTCGAGATGGCGGCCGAACTCGTGCGCCTGGGCGTGGATCCGCAGTCGGTCACGACCCGCGTGCAGGCCAGCGCCCCGGCCGGGCGGCTGCGCTTCTTCGGCGAGGCCCTGAGTGCGCTCGAGATGCTCGAGGGCGGCCGGCTCGCCGTGCTCGAGGTGGGCCCCGACGCCTTCGAGCGCCATCAGCTGACCGGCGCCGACACCGAGGGCCTGGTGGACATGCCGCGCGTCATCGCCGGCGTGGACGTGGTGGCGCTGTTCAGCGAGGGCAAGCCCGGCCGCGTCAAGGTGTCGCTGCGCTCGACGGGCCGCGTCCGCATCGACCAGTTGTGCTCGCGCCTGGGCGGCGGCGGGCATCCGCACGCGGCCGGGGTGCTGCTGTTCGGATCGCGGGCCGACGTGCGCGCGCGCATCCTGCCCGAGCTGACCCAGCTGCTGGCCGCGCTGCCGGCGGAGGCCGCCTCTCCGCCGCGGGCCCCGGCATGACCACCGCCACGGCGGCGGGCGTGCGCCTCCGCGCCGAGGCGCTGGCGCACCGCTACGGCGCGCGCCGGGGGCTCGAGCCGCTGACGTTCGAGGCCGAAGGCCCCGGCGTGGTGGCGGTGACGGGCGAGAACGGCAGCGGCAAGAGCACGCTGCTGCGGATCGCCGCCGGGCTGCTGCTTCCGAGCGCCGGCACGTTCACGCTCGAGTCCGGCGGCGGCCCGCTCCCGCGCGCCGTGCGCCACCGCCATGCGGGGCTCGCCACTCCGGAGCTGAGCTTCTACGAGGAGTTCAGCGCCCGCGAGAACCTGCGCTTCGCCGCCGAGGCGCGTGTGCTGCCCGACCCGGCGGCGGCGGCCGGCCGGGCGCTCGCGGCCGTCGGGCTCGAGACGCGCGCCGACGACCGCGTCGCGGCCTACTCGAGCGGCATGAAGCAGCGGCTGCGGCTCGCGTTCGCCATCCTGCACGACCCCGCGCTGGTGCTGCTCGACGAGCCCGGCAGCCACCTCGATGAGGCCGGGCGCGACATCGTGCGCGGCCTCACCGAACGCCTCGGACGCGAGCGGCTCGTGCTGCTCGCCACCAACGACCCCCGGGAGATGGACCTTGCCGGCACCCGCATCGAGCTTCGCGGCCGCGGTCTGGGCGATCCTTCGTAAGGAGT
>CAZMQP010000392.1:0-2778 GCA_964568385.1 uncultured bacterium | reverse complement strand
CACCGGCTGGCTCGACGTGGTCACGCTCTCGGCCGAGGACGCGGGCCGCACCGCCATGTACGCCGCCGACGCCGCCCGCCGCGCCGAGCAGGCCACGGTGGCCGACTACGACACGTACCTCCGCTCCCTCGACCAGCGCGCCATCGTCGCGCCGTTCCAGGAGCGGCACCTCGACCGCATCACCCAGCTGACCAACAAGACCAACCAGTTCAACCTCACCACCCTGCGCCTCAGCCGCTCCGAGCTGGCCGCCATGATGACGTCCGCCGACCATCTCACGGCCACGGTGCGGCTCACCGACCGCTTCGGCGACAACGGGCTCATCAGCGTGCTCGCCGCGCGGACGAAGGGCGACGACCTCCACGTCGAGCTGTGGCTGATGAGCTGCCGGGTGCTGAACCGCGGCGTTGAGCAGCTGCTCATGAACCACCTCGCGGCGCGTGCGCGCGAGGCCGGCCGCCGGACCGTGCACGGGCGGTATGTTCCCACGGAGAGGAACGGCCTGGTGAAGGGGCACTACGAGGCGCTGGGCTTCACGCCGCAGGGCGAGCGCGACGGCGCGCTGCACTTCACGCTGGCGCTCGACGCCTGGCGCCCGTTCGAGACGTCCATCACCCTGGTGGACGACGACTGACGACAGGGGACGAGGCATGACTGACCAGGAAGTCTGGGACACCCTCGTGCGCGTCATGCGCGAGACCTTCGACGACGAGGCGCTCCAGGTGAACCGTGAGACCTCGGCGGCGCACGTCTCGGAGTGGGATTCGCTCACCAACATCGAGCTGCTCGTCAACATCCAGACGACCTTCGGCGTCAAATTCAACACCGGCGAGATCGCCAGCCTCAAGAACGTGGGCGAGCTGGTGGATGTGCTCATCGCGCGCCTGCGCAAGAGCGGCGCGTGACCGACGCGGGCGGCGGTGGCCGCGCGAACCTGGAGGGCCGCACGACGAACGAGCCCCGTGCGGACGGGTCGCCGGCAGATGCCGGGCCCGCCGGCGAGACCGGCATCGGGCGGTTCGGGCCCGGCAGCGAGGCCGGCATCGGGCGGCTCGGCCCGGGCGTGCTCCGGCTCGGCGTGCTGGCGCTGTGGACGTATCTCTGCCTCGCCCTGCTCTACCGCTCGCGCCTGCTCGGCGTCGGCATCGGCGCGGCGGCCGTCACCGTCATCATCGTGCTGGGCGGTGCGCTCATCGCGCTCGCGCTCGCCCGGCCCCCGCTCGCCCGCGCGCTGACCGGCGAGCGCGCGCTCGGCGCCGGACTCGGCGTGTGGTCGCTGCTGCTGGCCCTGCTCGCCGGCGACGTCGCGCTCACCGCGCGCGACAACCTGCGCCGGGCGCGGGCGTGGGTGCCGCTGTCCGACCAGGTCAGGCTGGCCGACTCCCACGTCTGGCACGGCGAGCTGTTCCCGCGCTCGTACCATCCGACCGACCAGAGCTTCCTGCTCTACAAGCCGAACGTGCGGCTCACGGCGGAGACCTACGGCGAGTACTACTCGGCGCCCATGCAGCGCTCGCGCACGCTGGTGGATTCGGTGCTCCACCTGCACCGGCTCACCTACGCCATCGGCCCGCACGGCCTGCGCGACACCGAGCCGCTCGGCGCCGCGCGCATCCTGGCGCTCGGCGACTCCTACGCGCTCGGCTACAACACCGACGAGGGCCGCACCTGGACCGACCTCCTCGGCGCAGCGCTGCGCCAGCCGGTCTACAACCTGGGCGTCTCGGCCACCGGGCCGCGGCAGGCGCTGCAGCTGCTCGAGCACCTCTACGCCACCGTGCCCGAGTCGCTCACCCAGGTGCGCGACGTGCTGTGGATGATCTACGAGGGCAACGACCTCGAGAACAGCTACGCCGAACAGTGGGCGCGTGCGGCAGCGGAGGGTGTCTCGCTCACCGATGGCACCGTGCTCCAGGCGCTGCTCTCCCTGCCCGGCCTGGTGCGCTGGCAGAGCGTGCTCGGCAGGCTGGTGCGCGGCGACCTGCACCTCGGTGCGCCGGCGGGCGTGACCGGCGGCGCCATCTACGAGATGGACGGCGTCGCCCTGCCCATGCCGCTGTACCGCTCGGCGCGCTGGGGGCTGATGCTGTTCAGCCCGCCCGACGTCGGCCGCGCGACGCTGCCCGAGTCGTACGTGCTGGGCCATCCCAACCGGCCCCTGCTCGACGCCACCCTGCGCGACATGCAGGCGCTCGCGGCGCGCCACGGGTTCCGCGTCACCGTCATCCTGGCGCCCACCGCCGCCCGGCTCTACGGCGCCACGTTCGAGGGCTTCCCTGCACTTTCGGCCGAGCCGTGGTTCACCGACTACGTGGCGCGGCAGGCCGACAGCCTGGGGTTCGGCGTGGTGGACCTGGTGCGGCTCATGCGGCCGGCCGCCGAGCGCGAGATGCTCTATTACCGCGACGACCATCACTGGAACGAGCGCGGCAACGCGGTGGCGGCGGAGCTGATAGGGCAGCACGCGCCGTTCTCCTCGCCACCCTCAGCGGCGACGGATGGCTCGTCCGCCCGCTCGACGCGTGGCACGCTCCCCCGCCCGGTGATCGCTATCCCCCGATGAGCCTCGTCGCCCTCACGCGGCCCGTCAGCGCCACGCTGGCCGAGTGCGAGCTGACCCACCTCGCCCGCGAGCCGCTGGACGTGCCGCGAGCCGCCGAACAGCACGCGGCCTACGAGCGCCTGCGCGGCGAGCTCGGCGCCGCCATCGAGCGCGTCGCCGAGGCGCCGGAGTACCCCGACGCGGTGTTCATCGAGGACACGGCCGTCGTGCTCGAC
>CAZMQP010000391.1:0-2789 GCA_964568385.1 uncultured bacterium | reverse complement strand
GGCCGCGGAGCTTCAGCATGGCGCCCAGCACCTCGCGGCCGTCGTCGAGCATGGTCATGCGGCCGCGCCAGCGCTCGTCGTGGAACACGCCCCAGCCACCAGGCGCCTCCCGCACCAGGTCGCGCCGCCAGGCGATGCCGGTGACGCCCCACGACCAGGGGACGGCATACCGGTTGCCGGGATCGAACGGCGGGTCGAGGAACATCGGCGCGATGTTGCCCCAGTTGCCCAGGTGCCGGCGGTCGAGGGGCCGCAGCATGCCGGTGGCCCGCATGGCCTCGAGCAGATAGCTGGAGGGCACCGCGAGGTCGAAGCCGGCGCTGCCCGCCAGCAGCTTGGCGAACATCTCCTCGTTGCTCTCGTACGTGTCGTAGCTCACCCGGACACCGAACTCGCGGCCGAACCCCTCGACCACGCCCGGCGCGATGTAGTCGGACCAGTTGTAGATGGCGAGCGCGCTCTCGATGGGACCCAGCTCCGCGGGCGGCGGCGCATCGTCGCGCTGCTCGGCGCGAGCGCAGGCGAGGACCGGCGTCGCCAGGGCCCCCGCCGCTGCGGCGAGGAACTGCCGGCGGCGCATCGTCAGGCCCGTCCGCGCCGCAGCGCGCGGTCGGCGAGCAGGGCCAGGAGGGTGGTCCCGACGAGCATGAGGGTGCTGACCGCGTTGATCGTCGGCTCGACCGTGCGGCGCGCCATGCCGTAGACGAGGACGGGCAGGGTCGTAGTGCCGGGTCCGGCGACGAAGAAGGTGATGACGAAGTCGTCCACCGACATGGTGAACGCCAGCAGGGCGCCGGCCAGGATGCCCGGCGCCAGCAGGGGAAGGGTGACGCGCCGGAACGTGCGCCACTCGTCGGCGCCGAGGGTGAGCGCCGCCTCCTCGAGCGCCGGGTCGATGCCCTCGAGGCGCGCGCGGACCACGAGCACCACGAACGAGATGCTGAAGGCGACGTGGGCCGTCGTCACCGTGGCCGCGCCCAGCGGGACACGCAGCGACGAGAACAGCAGCAGGAGGCTGATGCCCATGACGATCTCGGGCGTGACGATCGGGAGGAGCATGGCGTCCTCGAGCGCGCGGCGGCCGCGGAACCGGTGGCGCGCGAGTGCCAGGGCGAGCAGCGTGCCGAGGATGGTGGCCAGCGCCGTGGCGACGAGGCCGATGCCGAGCGAGAGCCGGAGGGCCGCCAGGACGTCGGGGCGCGTGACGGCCTCGCGATACCAGTCGAGGGTGACGCCGGTCCACTCGACCGAGAAGCGCGACGCATTGAAGGAGAACACGGCCAGCACCAGCAGCGGCAGGTGCAGCACCGCGTATCCGAGCGCGGCGACGACGAGGACCGTCGGACCGGGGCGCCGGGTCACCGGTCCGCCGCGTTCCGGCGTCGGCGCCAGAGCGAGGGAGCGGCCAGCACCACGGCCATCACGACGAACGAGATGGCGGCGCCGAAGGGCCAGTTGCGCGCGGCGGCGAACTGGTTCTGCACCAGGTTGCCGAGCATGGCCTCCCGGGCGCCGCCGAGCAGGTCGGGCGTCAGGAACGCGCCGAGCGCCGGAATGAACACGAGCAGGCAGCCGGCGGCGACACCCGGCAACGAGAGAGGCCAGATGACCCGTACCAGCCGCGCCCACGGCCGCGCCCCGAGCACCTCGGCGGCCTCGAGCAGCGACGGATCGAGCTTCTCGAGCGAGGCGTAGAGCGGCAGCACCATGAGCGGCAGGTGGCCCATGACAAGTCCGAGGAGCACCGCGCCCTGGGTGTAGAGCAGGGACACCGGCCCCGGCGCGAGCCCGACGCCCTGGAGCAGCGCGTTCAGCGGTCCGGCGTCCCGGAGGAGGAACATCACGGCGTAGGTGCGCACCAGGAAGCTGGTCCAGAGGGGCACCACCACGAGCACCAGGAGCAGGTGCTGCCACCGCCCGGCCCGCGCGATGGTCCACGCCATGGGGTAGCCGATGACGAGGCACAGGCCCGTGGTGAGCAGGGCCAGGGCGGCGGTGCGCGCCAGCACCTCGAGGTAGAGCGGGTCGAAGAACCGGGCGTAATGCTCGAGGGTGAAGCCCGGCTGCACGCCGCCGTAGATGCCGCGCGGCATGAACGAATACGCGAACATGACGGCGATGGGCGCGGCGAAGAACGCCACCAGCCACAGGACGGCCGGACCGGCGAGCACGGCGGCGCTGGCGCCGCCGCGGCGCGCGAACCATTCGGTGAGCCGGCGGCGCGGACTCATGCGTCGTCCAGCACGGCCGCGTCGTCGGGGAGCCAGGCGACGGCGGCCCGATCGCCGGCGCTCCAGGCGAGGGGCCGCGCCAGCTGGCCCTCGTTGCGCAGGGCGACGCGCGCGTCGCCGCCGTCGTCGAGCCGGACGACGACGTGGATGGTCTCTCCGAGGTAGACCACGTCGCGCACGGTGCCGGCCCGCGACTCTTCGCCGGGCGGCACGGCGTGCTCGGCGCAGAGGTCCATCCACTCCGGGCGCACGGCGATCCGCTCGCGCCGTCCGGCGCGCTCGCGCGTGAACAGGTTGCAGGCGCCGATGAACGAGGCCACGAAGCTCGTGCGGGGGCTCTCGTACACCTCGGCCGGCGAGCCGGTCTGTGCCAGAGCGCCGCGATCCATCACGGCGATGCGGTCGCTCATGGCCAGCGCCTCCTCCTGGTCGTGGGTCACGAACACGAAGGTGATGCCGAGCCGGCGGTTCAGCGCCTTGAGCTCGAGCTGCATCTCCTTGCGCAGCTTGAGGTCGAGGGCGCCCAGCGGCTCGTCGAGCAGGAGGATCTGCGGCTCG
>CAZMQP010000390.1:0-2792 GCA_964568385.1 uncultured bacterium | reverse complement strand
CAGCAGCTGGCGCGCAACCTGTTCAACATGTACGAGAAGTCGTTCGCGCGGAAACTCAAGGAGCTGGTACTCGCCATCGACCTGGAGCGCACCTACTCCAAGGACCAGATCCTCGAGTTGTACTTCAACCAGATCTACTTCGGCGAGGGCGCCTACGGCGTGGAGGCCGCGGCCAAGACCTTCTTCGCCAAGCCGCTGGGCGAGCTGAACCTGGAGGAATGCGCGCTGCTGGCCGGCATTCCGGCCAATCCGAGCGCCTACTCGCCGCGCCGGCGGCCGCAGGGCGCGCTGGCGCGGCGCTCCAAGGTGCTGCGGAACATGCTGGTCACCAAGGCCATCACGCAGGTGGAGTACGACGCCGCCGAGCAGAGCGGCCTCGGGGTCACGGCCACGCGCTACAGCAATGACCGCGCGCCCTACTTCGTCGAGTGGGTCCGGCTGCATCTCGATGAGAAATACGGCTCGAACGCCGTCTACGAGGGCGGCATGAAGGTGCACACCACCCTCGACATGGACCTGCAGGAAGCGGCCGAACGCGCGCTCGAGCGCCACATGACGCGGCTCGAGTCCGACATGAAGCTGAAGGTCACCCGTGCATCGTTCTCGGCCGGCGGCGCGACGGGCGGGCGCACCCCGTACCTGCAGGCGGCGCTCGTCGCGATCGATCCGCGGAACGGGCATGTGCGCGCGCTGGTCGGCGGCCGCGACTGGAACGAGAGCAACTTCAATCGCGCCACGCAGGCGCAGCGGCAGCCGGGTTCGGCGTTCAAGCCGTTCGTGTACGTGGCTGCCATCGACAACGGCTTCAAGCCCACCGACATCCTCGTGGACGAGCCGGTCTCGTTCCCGGGGGGCGACGGCAAGCCGTACGAGCCGCAGAACTACGACCGCAAGTTCCGCGGCCCGGTCACGCTGCGCTACGCCCTCCAGCAGTCCATCAACATCCCCGCCATCAAGCTGCTGCGCAAGGTCGGCACGAGCCTGGTGGCGAGCTACGCGCGCCGCATGGGCATCACGACCCCGATCGGGCAGAACCTGTCGCTCGCGCTCGGCTCGAGCGAGGTGACGCTGCTCGAGCTGACGTCGGCCTACGGCGTGCTCGCCGACCGCGGCGTGCGCAACGACCCGGTGTTCGTGCTCCGCGTGGAGGACAAGTCGGGAACGGTGCTGGAACGCCACAAGCCGCGGCCGACCGAGGTCCTCTCCGAGGCGACGGCGGCGACCACCACCTCGATGCTGCAGAGCGTGATGGATCACGGCACCGGGTACCCGGCGCGCGCGGCCGGCTTCACCCTGCCCGCCGCGGGCAAGACGGGCACCGTGGACGAGTACAAGGACGCCTGGTTCGTCGGCTACATCCCGAGCCTCGTCTGTGGCGTGTGGGTCGGCTACGACGAGAAGCGCTACCTGGGCCCGGGCATGACCGGCGGCCGCGGGGCGCTTCCGATCTGGACCGAGGTGATGCTCGCGGCGACACGGGGCCGCCCGGTCGAGGACTTCCCGGCTCCCGTGGGCGTCGTGCAGCGCATGGTGTGCGCCGAGACGAGCATGCTCGCGACGGTGGCCTGCCCGAACACGACCACCGAGATGTTCAGCGAGGGCGCGGAGCCGACGGAACTGTGCTCGGCGCACCCGGGCGAGGCGCTGCAGCGGCCCGCCGAGGGCGTGCCGACGGACGAGATCCCCGCGGACGCGCAGGACCTGCGCAAGCTGGACCGCCGCGACCGTGCGCGCGACGAGGAGCGCATCGGAGGCCGCTGAACCGCCCTGGAGGGTCAGTCCACGCGGTCGAGCACCCGGGGAACGGGTGCCGGCGGCGTATCGCTCCAGCCGAAGCAGTCCCGGACGCGATCCGGAAGCGAAGGTGCGGCCTCGGCGAGATGGAGCCGCGCCAGCACCTCCCCGGCCTCGAGGTGCGCGCCGGGCTCGGCGCACATCTCGAGGCCCACGCGCGGATCGATGCGGTCCTCCTTGGAGCGGCGGCCGCCGCCGATCCCGACCACGATCCCGCCCAGCGCGAAGCCGTCGCACGAGGCGAGATACCCCGCCCGCACGGAGCGCACCTCGGTGACGACGGGCGCCGGGTGGAGGCGCTCGGGCGCCTCGAGCGCGCGCGGATCCCCGCCCTGCGCCTCGACCAACTCCAGGAAGCGCTGCCACGCGGAGCCGTCGTCGAGGTGGCGCTCGGCGCGCGCTCGCCCCGAGGCGTCGTCGGCCGCCGCGCCCGCGAGCCGCAGCATGACGCCGGCCAGGTCGAGCGTGAGCTCCCGCGTCGCGGCCGGCCCGCCCCCGCGCAGCACGTCGCAGGACTCGCGCACCTCGAGCGCATTGCCGACCATGCGCCCGATCGGGAAGCTCATCTCGGTCACTCGTGCGGCCGAGTTCGCCCCCAGGCCGCGCGTGGTGGCGACGAGCCGCTCGGCCAGCTTCCGCGCCTCCTCGCGCGTGCGCATGAAGGCGCCGCTGCCGCACTTCACGTCGTAGACCACCGAACCGGCGCCCTCGGCGATCTTCTTGCTCACGATGCTGGGCACGATGAACGAGGGCGACTCGACGGTCGAGGTGACGTCGCGCAGCGCGTAGAGGAGCCCGTCCGCGGGCGCGAGGTCGGGCCCCTGCCCCACCATGACGACGCCGAGGCGGTCGAGTTGCTCCCGCATCACCTCCGGCGAGAGGGTCGTGCGGAAGCCCGGGATGGCCTCCAGCTTGTCCAGCGTGCCCCCGGTGTGGCCGCGGCCGCGTCCCGAGACCATGGGCACCAGCACGCCGCAGGCGGCCACCAGGGGCGCCAG
>CAZMQP010000389.1:0-2801 GCA_964568385.1 uncultured bacterium | reverse complement strand
GGCATCGCCGACCTCAAGGCGCGCCTGGCGCGCATCGTCGTGGGCTATCGCAGCGACCTGACCCCGGTGACGGCCGAGGACATGGGCGCGGTGGGCGCGATGGCGGCCCTGCTGCGCGACGCGATCAAGCCGAACCTGGTGCAGACCACCGAGGGCGTGCCCGCGTTCCTGCACGGCGGCCCGTACGCCAACATCGCGCACGGCACCAACTCGGTGCTGGCGACGCGGGCGGCGCTGGTCCACGCCGACCTGGTGGTGACCGAGGCCGGGTTCGCGTTCGACCTGGGCGGCGAGAAGTTCTTCGACATCAACTGCGGCTACGGCGGCTTCGCCCCCGCCTGCACGGTGCTCGTGGCCACCATCCGCGCCCTCAAGATGCACGGCGGCGTGCCGGTGAAGGAGGTCGGCCGGCCGGACGTGGCGGCGTTGCGGCGCGGGCTGCCCAATCTCGAGAAGCACCTCGAGAACGTGGCCAGGTTCGAGCAGCCGTGCCTGGTGGCGATCAACCACTTCCCCACCGACACCGACGAGGAGATCGAGGCGCTGCGGTCGCACTGCCGTTCGCTCGGGGTGACGGCGGTGGTGGCGCGCACGTTCAGCGAGGGCGGCAAGGGCTGCGTCGAGCTGGCCGAGGCGGTGCGCGACCTGGCGGCGGCCTCGAAGCCGGGGTACACGCCGGTCTATGCGTGGGACCAGCCGGTGGAGCAGAAGATCGAGGCGATCGCGCGCGAGATCTACGGCGCCGACGCGGTGGACTTCGCCCCCGGCGCGCGCAAGGCGATCGCCCAGCTCGAGAAGTCGGGCTTCGGCGGGCTGCCGGTGTGCATGGCGAAGACGCAGTACTCGTTCTCGGACGACGCGAGCAAGCTGGGGCGCCCGACCGGGTTCACGCTGACCGTGCGCGAGACCCAGCTCGCCGCGGGCGCGGGGTTCATCGTCGCCATCACGGGCGAGATCCTGCGCATGCCGGGACTGCCCAAGGCGCCCAACGCGAACCGGTTCGACCTGTCGGACGCCGGGGAGATCGTCGAGTCCGAGTGAGCCGGTTCACGCGGGCTCGGGGTCCCTCAGGGCGGCGTGGCGCTCCCGGGCCCGCGTGGCGCGCTTGCCCCAGCGCGCGAGGCGCGCCGCGGGGGTGAGGGCGCGCGTGACGCTCGGGGCCTCGCCGAGTTCGCGCTCGTGGACCAGTCCGAGCAGCGCCGGCAGCTCCATCCAGCCGGCGAGCGCGAGGAAGGCGTCGCGGTCGAATCGCTCCATTCCCTTGTCCGTCCGGACCCCGATGAGCCAGCGGACGTCGGGGTCATCGAGGAACGCCAGCCACGCGGCGGGCGACTCGCCGATGTCGCGATGCGCGAGGACCAGGCGCAGCCGTGCGGCGGCGCGCCAGCCGTCCTCGGGGTCCTCGACGTGCGGCGCGATGGCGGCCGCGATGCCGTCGCGCAGCCGCAGGGTGTCGAGCAGCCGCAGCGCGGCCGGCCCGGGCGCCTCGGGGTTCAGCCCCTCGCCGGCCGCGTGGAGCAGCGCGTGCGCGGCCAGCAGCGCCTCGCGCACCGGCTCGTGCGCCGGCGCCGGCAGCCACGTGTGCGCGGCCGCGCGCTTGAGCCGGGCCATGCGCTTGCGCAGCGCCTCGAGCCGCGCCAGGGCGGCGCGGGCGAGCTCGCGCGTGCGCTCGGGCGCGGGTGCGGGAAGCGACAGGCAGGCGGCGGCGCGGGCGGTGAAGGCGGCCGCCTCGTCGGCGAGCAGCGGTGCGCGTCCGGGGGTGTCGGTCAGCGCCAGCGCCAGGAGCGCGCGGAACGACTGCTGGGCCGGCGCGATGGTCATCTCCCACAGCGCGGCCTCCAGGTCGGGCACGCCGGCGGCGCCGGCCGAGCGCTCGAGCTCGCGCCACGGGCGCGCGTCCTCCGTGACCTCGCGCCAGTCCACGTACACCCGCGACTCGTAGGGGCCGAGCCGGATGCGGAGACCCTGCTCGCGCAGCATCGCGGCGCGGAACAGGTGCTCGCGTCCGTGCACGATCTCGCGGCAGCGCACGAGGCGGTCGCCCTCGGGCAGGGCCAGGCCCTCGGCGAGGGCTCGCTGCCGGAGCGAGCGGCCGGCGGCCTTGTCGGCGTAGGCGGCGCTGGTGCGGATCCAGCCGTGGACCTCGGCGTGGCGGTTGTGGAACAGCACCAGCGCCGACTCGCCGCCGGACTGGTTGGAGTAGGCGAACACGTCCTCGTGCACGCGGCCGCCGTCGCCGAAGCAGTCGTACAGCAGGAATCCGCGCGCCCCGGCGAACAGCCAGCGCCGGTGGAGCAGCGGTGAGATGCGGCGCCAGTGCTCGGCCCACAGCCCCTCGTCGCGCGGCTCGTCGCGCTGCGCGCGGCGGAACTCCATGCCGTACTTCTCCTCGAACCCCTCGAGCTGGCCGTGGCCGAACATGGGAAGGCCGGGCAGCGTGCACATGACGAGGCAGGCGCCCCAGTACTTCTCACCGCGGCCGAACTGCTCCACGGCGGTTTTCTCGTCGGGGTTGTTGAGGAAGTTGACGTAGCGCTGCAGGACATCGGGGTCGAACTCGAGCGTGTTCTTGATGACGCTGCGGTAGTTGGCGTTCTCCTCGTCGCGCAGCATGTTCATGAACGCGCTGTTGTACACGCGGTGCATGCCGAGCGTGCGGACGAAGTAGCCCTCCATCATCCAGAAGGCCTCGGCCAGCAGCAGGGTGCCGGGCGCCTCGGCGGCGACGCGGTCCACCACCTCGCGCCAGAACTCGAGCGGCATGGCGCGGTCGAAGGCGTCCTGGCTCATGGCATGGCCGG
>CAZMQP010000388.1:0-2817 GCA_964568385.1 uncultured bacterium | reverse complement strand
GATGACGCCGATGCGGCCGCCCGGGCTGGCCGCCACCGCCGCCCGCGCCGCGGGCTCGATGGCGCCCACGACCGGCAGGTCGTAGCGGGCGCGCAGCGCGCCGAGCGCGTGGCTCGAGGCGGTGGCGCAGGCCACCACGATGCACTTGACGTTCTGGCGCACGAGGAAGCTGGCGATCTCGAGCGAGAATCGCGTCACGGTCTCGCCCGACTTGTTGCCGTAGGGCAGCCGGGCGGTGTCGCCGAAGTACAGCACCGACTCATCGGGCAGCTGGCGGAACAACTCCCGCACGGCGGTGAGTCCGCCGATGCCGGAGTCGAACACGCCGATCGGACGCGGGTCGGTGAGTGCGGGCATCGTCTCTCCTGGGCCCCTCAGGGCCAGTCCTGGGGATCGAGCGGCCGGTCGAGCGGCAGATGGCCGCCGGCCGACACCAGCGGACCTTGGCACACGATGCGCACCTGGCGCACGTCCTCGACGTTGGCGGCCAGCGTGCGCACGATCGAGCCCACCGCCATGTCCTCGGTGCGCGAGCCGCCGGATAGTCCGTCGAGGAACGCCCGCGACACATCCAGCACCAGCTCCCCCGGGACGCTCCGGTACACCTGCTGCAGCCGGGTCCCCGCCGGCACGGTGGCGACGCCGCCCTGGCGCGGGCCCGCCGCCAGCGCCTCGAGGAGCGCCGCGACCTGCGCGTGCAGGCCCTCCTGGTCCACCAGTTCGCGCGACTCGGTGAGCCAGCGCTGACCCGAAGCGTCGCTGAAGAACAGCGTCGCGGCGCGCACGCCGACGGCGGCGCTGTCCGCGACCGCGGTCACCACCGCCGGCCCCGGGCGGCCGGGTCCGAGCTGCCACAGCGCCAGGGGCAGGGCCACCAGCACCAGCAGCCCCAGCAGCAGAAGCAGGACGCGCCTAGCCATCGCGCTGCCACGCCAGCACGCCGTCGGCGATGAGCGCCGCCAGCCGCGCGATGCCCTCGGGCGTCGAGAGCCGGGCGCGGTCCTCGGGCGAGCTCAGCACGCCGCACTCGAGCATCAGGCCGGGCGCGTGCACGCCGAGCAGCGCCACCGGCGTGCGCTCCATCACCCGCACCGGGCCGTAGCCGCGCAGCTCGAGCAGCCCGGTCACCGACTCGGCGAGCGAGCGGCTGGTGACGGCGTGCTCGGCCGCGGCGTCGCGCCAGGGCAGCAGCGCCAGCGGGCGGCCGCCGCCGCGCTCGGGCTCGGGCAGCGTCGCGCGCGCCACCCAGGCGCGCACGCCGCGCGCCTGCGGGTGGGCGAACGCATCCACGTGCAGCGAGATCACGAGGTCGGCGCGCTCGCGGTTGGCGCGCTCGGCGCGCTCGTGCTGCGTGAGCGCGCGGTCGTCGCCGCGCGTCAGCACCACCCGGCAGCCCAGCCGGCGCTGCAGTTCGGGCGCGAGACGCCGGGCGAGCGCGAGGGCGATGTCCTTCTCGATCAGCTCGCCGTGCGTGGCGCCGGCGTCGGCGCCGCCGTGGCCGGGATCGAGCACCACCATGCGCACCGTGCGCGGCCCGGGCGGCGCCGGCGGCGCGAAGCGCTCCCAGCCGGGCTGGGCCGAAGCCGAGAACTCCACCGTGAGCTGGCCGGCCCCCGGCACCAGCCGGAACGACTCGGCCGAACTCTCGATGGCGCACTCGAACAGCACGGCCTCGGGCGCCGGGCTCGTGCGCAGGTCGAGCACCAGTCCGGTCTCGGGCAGCGAATCGGGCAGCGCCTCGATGAGCTGCCCCGGCACGCGCACGCGGAACCGCGCCCGCCCGCGCGCGAACAGCGTCGCCGCCTCCGGCCGTTCGCACGGCACGATCAGGCGCGTGACGCCGCCCTGCACCTGCAGCCGCGGCGTGCGGATGTAGCCGCCGGGCGGCGAGGCGCGCACGACGCGGGCCTCGGGATCGTGCACCAGCCGCACGCGGCCGGAATCGGCGGGCAGTTCGGCCAGCAGCGCCACCGGCACCTGCAGTTCGCCGCCGCGCGAGCCCACCGGCGCCGGCAGCATCACGGTGCGCGCGTCCACCACCGCGAACGGCACGTCCTGGGTGAGCGTGAGGCGGAAGCCGGGCGAGCGCAGCAGCATCTTGCGCACGTCGGCGCGCCAGTACTTGGAGGCGCCGAGCAGCCGCGCGAGGTCGTTGACGCCCACGCATTCGATGCCGTCCACCACGCGCACCGGCGCCTGGCGCGCGGGCGCGGCCGTGCGCGGCGTCTCGCTCAGCGCCGCCGTGACGGCCGCCAGCGCCAGCACCAGCGCCGCGGCGAGCACGCGCCTCACCGCTCGCGCTCCCGTCCGCGCTTGGCGCGGTCGATCTCGCGCAGCGATTCGCGCTCGGCGATCGCCTGCCGCTTGTCGTGCGACTTGCGGCCCTTGCCCAGCCCGATCAGCAGTTTGGCGCGCCCCTTGGAGAAGTAGAGCTTGAGCGGCACCAGCGTCAGCCCGCGCTGCTCGGTGGCGCGCCGCAGCTTCTCGATCTCGCTCGCGTGCAGCAGCAGCTTGCGCTTGCGCACCGGGTCGCTGTTGGCGAGGTTCGCCTGCTCGTAGGGCGGGATGTGCATCTGGTGCACGAAGGCCTCGCCATTCTCGATGCCGGCCCAGCTCTCGGCGAGGCTGGCCTTGCCCTGGCGCAGGCTCTTGACCTCGGGGCCGAACAGCACGAGCCCCGCCTCGTGGGTCTCGAGGATGGCGTAGTCATGACTCGCCCGGCGATTCTGGGCGATCAGACGATCGGGGTCCGGCTTGGTCTCGGCCATGGGGCTCGGGGCTCTCGCAGCCGGGCCGACGCTCGGGAGAGACGAGAGA
>CAZMQP010000387.1:0-2833 GCA_964568385.1 uncultured bacterium | reverse complement strand
TCTGCCGGGCCCCCTCGATGTGGCCGAGGTCGTCATTCCACTCGTTCGGGTTGCGCACGTCGAGCACCAGCGCCTGCTCGTTCTGCGCCAGGAACGCATGCGCCTGCGCGGCCGACAGGGCCCCCGGCCGGCCCGGACCCGCCTTGAGCGCCGCCGTGTCCGCCGGGGCGCCGCCTCCGCCTCCCGCGCCGCCGCAGCCGGCCGCGAGCAGGCCGGCCAGGGCCAGCGCCGCCAGACCTTGCAAGCCCTTGTGGAGAACCGCCGGAATCCGCGTGCTACGCTTCTTGGTCATGACCCCACTCCTTCGCCGTCTCGTGCCGCTCGCGGCCCTCGTCGTGCTCGCCGCGGTCGCGGTCGCCAACGAGGGCGAGACCCTGCTCGAGCGCGGCCGCCTCATCGTATTCGAGGACGGCCAGCCTGTCGCCACCGAGCGCTTCGCCTACACCCGCACGGGCGACTCGCTCATCGTCGAGGCCGTCCACTCCCGGCTCATGCGCCGCGGCGACGGCGCCGTGCGCGAGTTCAAGAAGAGCGCCTCGCTGATCGTCGGGCGGCTCGACTTCGGGCTCGTCCGCTACCTGTCGAACCAGGTCGTGGACAGCGCGCTCACGGTGGTGGGCACGAGCATGCTGCCCGACGACACGGTGCTGACCGTGTATCGCGAGTTCGACGGCACCGGCTCGGCCGAGACGCTGCGCCTGCCCCCCGGGCGCGTGTTCCTGATGGACCCGCTGATGTTCTCGCTGTTCGACGTCGCGTGCCGCAGCCTCGCCCGTCAGACGTTCGAGACGCGCCCGCTCAACCTGATCACGCTCAACAGCCCGCCCGTGGCGCTCGAGGCCCAGGTCACACGCACGCCGGGGGACTCGCTGGTGTGGGGCGGCCGGCGCATGACGGCGACCCGGCTGACCTTCCGCGAGGGGAGTTCCGAGTTCCGCGCCTGGGTGAACCGCGACGGCCAGATGATCCGCTTCGAGGCCAACGACGGCCGCGTGCGCGTCGAGCGCGAGCCCCCGGACCCGGCCCCGGCCACCGCCAAGGGGCAGAAGCGGCGCTGAACCGAACGGGCTTGCGGATTGCACGTCGGCCCGGCTGACGGGGGGTTCTCCCCCTCAAGCCGGCCCGCGTCCGTCCGATACTCCGGTCCATCGGGCCGCTTCCTCTCCTCAGGTGCGGCCGGTCCTCGACCCGGAGTCCCGCCTTGAGACTCGAGCCGCACGCTGACGAGAGGCCCCTCCGCTTCGCTTCGCATCGGGTGCGCCCCTGGCGCCCGATGCTGCTTGCCGCCACCCTGCTGACGCTCGCCGCCCCGCCCGTGCGCGGCGCGAGCGCCACGGACCTGACCTCGGCGAAGGCGGACATCGTCTGCAACATCGCCAAGTTCGTCACGTGGCCCGCCGCCGCGCTCGGGCCGAGCAGTTCGCCGCTCGTGGTGACGATCGTGGGCGAGGACGACCTCGCCATCGCACTCGCCACCGAACTGAGCGCCAAGAGCGTCAACGGGCGCTCGGTGTTCGTGCGCTTCGCGCGCCGCGCCAAGGACGTGCGCGGCTCGCACCTGGTGTATGTCGCCTCCTCCGAGGCAGCGCAGTCGGCTGCCATCCTCGCGGAGCTGACTGGTCAACCCGCGCTCACCGTCGCCGACGTGCCCGGCTTCGCGAAGTGCGGTGGCATGGTCAACTTCACGCAGGAGAAGGGCCGCACCCGGTTCCAGATCCATGTCGCCCGCGCCGAGGCGGCCGGGCTCAAGGTGAGCTCCCGCCTGCTGTCCCTGGCCCAGGTCGTCTCCGAGACCCCGTGATGCTCGCCTGGCTGCGTCACCTGCCGCTCGCTCGCAAGCTCACCCTGCTGGCCATGGTCACGAGCGCGGCCGCGCTGGTGCTCGCCTGTGCGCTGTTCCTCGTGTTCGACCGCGTCTCGCAGGCGCGCAGCATGACGCTCGAGCTGACCGTGCTGGCCGACATGTTCGCCCAGCAGACGAGCGCCGCGCTGACGTTCCACGACGACGCGGCCGCGATCGAGGACCTGAGCTCGCTGCGGGCCCGGCAGGGCTTCACCGCGGCGCGGCTCTACGATGCCGAAGGCGCGCCGTTCGCCCTCTACGAGCGCCCGGGTGCGGCCTCCGGCGTGCTGCCCCCGCGCGCGCCCGCCGTCGGCGTGCATCACGACCCCACCGGCATCATCGCGGTGCGGCCGGTCATGCTGGACGGCGCCCAGGTCGGCACGCTGGCGATCCACCAGGATCTCGCCGAGCTGAACACGCGGGCCCGCAGCATGATGCTGGTCGCCTTCGGCGTCCTGCTGGCGGCCATGGCCGTGGCGTTCGTGCTCGGCCGCCTGCTGCAGCGCGTCGTCACCCGGCCCATCCTGCACCTGGCCGGGGTCATGCGGCAGGTGTCCGAATCGCAGGACTACCGCCTGCGCGCGGTGGCCGAGAGCCGCGACGAGACCGGCGCGCTCATCGAGGGATTCAACGACATGCTGCGGCAGGTCGAGGCGCGCGACGAGCAGCTCGAGGAGCACCGCCGCGCGCTCGAAGGCCAGGTCGAGGCGCGCACGCGCGAGCTGGTCGAGACCAACACGTCGCTGGTCGCGGCGCGCGACGCGGCCGAGGCCGCCAGCCGGGCCAAGAGCGACTTCCTCGCCACCATGAGCCACGAGATCCGCACCCCCATGAACGGCGTGCTCGGCATGCTCGGCCTGCTCATCGACACGCGGCTCGACGCCGAGCAGCGCGACTTCGCCGAGACCGCACGCTCGTCGGCCGAGTCGCTGCTCGGGATCATCAACGACATCCTCGACTTCTCGAAGATCGAGGCGCGCAAGCTCTCGA
>CAZMQP010000386.1:0-2846 GCA_964568385.1 uncultured bacterium | reverse complement strand
TGCTCGGTCACCGCCTCGACCACGAGGTCGCAGTCGGCGAGGTCCTCGAGCTTGGCCGTTCCCGAGAGGTTGGCGAGCGTCTTCTCCATGTCGGCGGCGGTCAGCTTGCCCTTGTCCACGCCGCCCTGGAGGAACTTGCGGATCGAGCCCATGCCCTTCTCGAGGGCGTTGGGGGAGACTTCGCGCACGACGGTCTGGAATCCCGCCTGGGCGCTGACCTGGGCGATGCCGGCGCCCATCAGGCCGCAGCCGAGCACGCCCACCTTCTGAATGGCCATGTGAAGCACCTCCGCGACTGGAGTCGAGGGACGAGCAGCAGGGAATGGACGGGCGAGAGTAGCCCGGAGCGTCCGTCTCCCGCCACTGGCGCGGATCAGTCGCTGGCGCGGCGCGCGGACGTAAGCCGCGGCGGTCCCGCGGCGTGCGACCACCACAGCCGCACGAGGCCCAGGGTCTCGGGCGGCGCGGCCGCCACCTGGTCGAGACGAGCCGCGGCGAGTGCGGCATCGAGGCCGGCCTTGTGCACGGTGAGCGCCCACCACCGGTCCCCGCGCGCGGCGGTGCGGTCGAGCGAGTCGGCGGGCACGCGCACCGCCTCGGGCACGAGCCCGGCGCCCTCGAAATAGGGAAGCGGCCGGCCCATGAGCAGCAGCGCGTGCCGCGCCTGCGGTAGGTAGCGCCGCCCCCAGAACCAGGTGTGCGTGTCCCCGTGGAACACGACATCGCCGGGTGCGACGACGCCGGCGAGCGCGCGGGCGGCCATGCCGAACGAGGCCGCCTCGGCATGCGGCGGCCGCAGCCACAGCGCGCGGGCGAGGATGGCGATCATCGCGACGCGGACGAGCGCCCGCAGCGGCCGCGGCCCGACGCGCTCGGCGCCGAGCGCGAGCACGACCGCGGCGAACGGCAGCGCGAACAGCACGTACTTGACCGCGAACATGCGGAAGCCGGCGATCCCGAGCAGCCAGCACGCCAGCACCCCGCCGGCGCCCACGGTCCACACGAAGGCCGCTTCGCGGCGGCGGCCGGGACGCGCGAGCGGCAGCAGCGCCAGCGCCAGCACCGCGAAGGCCACGAGCGGCGGGCCGCTGGCGATGCGCTGGCCGATGTCGAGCAGGTCGGCCGGCGACGGCGGCGGGACCCAGTGGTCGGCGCGCGCGCGTCCGATCTGCCGCAGCAGCAGCGGCACGAGCGGCGCGAACAGCGCGAGCGCCGCCGCGTTGCCGCCGAGCCAGGCGCGCCGCCGCTCGGGGTGCCGGAACGTCGCGCCGAGCCCCCAGAGGCCGATGACCGCCACCACCACGCCGGCGAGATAGTGCGTCCACATCGCGGCGGCCGCGGCGACCGCGTACGCCACCAGGCGGCCGCGGCCCGGGGCCGAGGCCAGCCGCCACGCGGTCCAGGCGGCGAGCGTGAGCGTCAGCCACAGCATCGCGTAGGGGCGCGCCTCCTGCGAGATGTGGACGTGCCAGGGGTGCAGCGCGGCGAGGGCGGCGGCCAGCAGCCCCGCGCGCGGGCCGGCGAGTTCGCGCGCCAGCGCCCACACCGCCGCGATGCCGGCGAGCCCGGCCACGATCGAGGCCTCGCGCACCCACAGGTCGGAGTCCCCGGCGCGCATCCACAGCCAGGTGAGCACGAGATGGAGCGGGGGGTGAACGTCCTGCCGCACCACCTCGATCATGCCCTCGAACGAGCGCTGCACCGCCGAGAGCGAGTAGAGTTCGTCGAACCACAACGGCGTGCGCAGCGCTTCGCGCACCCGGACCAGCGCGCCCACGACGAGCGTGAGCGCCAGCAGGAGGCGCTCGTGCCGAAGCGGGGCGTCGGAGGTCATGCGCGCAGCCTAGCGCCTCCGGCCCCGCGCACGCACGCCCCGGCGGATGCTAGGCTGCGCGCACCGTGACCCGTTCCAACCGTGGGGAGGTGGCATGACCCTTCGATCATCGTGGCGCGGCGCGAGCCTGCTGCTGCTTGCGCTGCTCTCCGCCGCGCCGGCCGAGGCGGCCCGGCGCGAGGCGCCGGCCGAACCGGCCATGACGCGCTACCGGCTCGGCCTGCTGTGGCGCGGGCCGACGTGGACGCCCGAACGCACCGCGCGCACCGACAGCATCCAGGCGGAGCACCTCGCCAACATCGGACGCATGTTCGACGAGGGCGTGCTGCTGGGCGCCGGCCCGTTCGGGTCGTCCACCGACCTGCGCGGATTGTTCATCTTCCGCGCCGACACCACCGACGACCTCGGCCCGCTCCTCGCGCGCGATCCCGCGATCGCGAGCGGACGGCTGCGGCTCGAACTCGTGCCGCTCGTGGCGCCCGCCGGCATCAGCCGCGAGTTCCGCCGCCGCCGCGCGGCCGGGCTGCGGGACTCGATGGTGGTGGTGAGCTGGGTGTTCCTGCGCCGCGGCCCGAATTGGACCGCCAACATCACGCCCAAGGTCGACCGTGTGCTGCGACGGCATCGCGACTACGCCGCGAAGCTGCGGGAGGAGGGCCGGCTCCCCTTCGCCGGCGGCATCGAGGGCACCGGCGACCTGCGCGGCGTGCTCGCCTTCCGCGGCGACACCACCGAGGCGAGGCGGCTCACCGACGCCGACCCGGCGATCCGCGCGGGCCGGTTCCGGGCCGAGATCCACCCGTGGTGGAACGCGCTCGGCACGCTGCCCGGATTCTGACCTGCCCCCTTCCCGGCGATGGAGAACCCCATGACGCATTCCCCGCTCGAATCACTCGTCGTCGCCGGCACCAGCCGGATCGTGCTGCTGGTGCTCGACGGCGTCGGCGACCTGCCGAACGCCGCGCAGGGCGGCCGCACGCCGCTCGAGGCGGCGCGCACGCCGAATCTCGAC
>CAZMQP010000385.1:0-2902 GCA_964568385.1 uncultured bacterium | reverse complement strand
GCTGCAGGGCAATCCCGAGTGGGCCATGTGCTGCACCGACGGCCCGGTGTTCGAGTCGCGCGAGCTCGACTGGGAGCGGGTGACATGAGCCACGCCGCAGCGTTCGGCGGGCGGCCGCTGGCCGCTTCGCGCGTGGATCTGGGCGTGCGCATCGGATCGCTGGCGCTGCGCAATCCGGTGATGACGGGCAGCGGCACGTTCGGCTACGGCGACGAGTACGCGCACGTGGTGGACCTGGCCCGGCTGGGCGCCGTGGTGACCAAGACCGTCACCGTGCATCCCCGCAGCGGCAATCCGGCGCAGCGCGTCGCCGAGACCGCGAGCGGGATGCTCAACTCCATCGGGCTCGAGAACGTCGGGCTGGCGCGCTTCCGCGACGAGAAGCTGCCGCGGCTGCAGCAGCTCGCGGCCACCGTGATCGCCTCGATCGGCGGTGAGACCGGCGAGGAACTCGAGACGCTGACCCGCGCACTCGGGGACGCCGACGCGGTGGGGGCGTTCGAGGTGAACTTCTCCTGCCCCAACGTCGCCGCCGGCGGCGCCCGCTACTGGGCGGTGCCGGAGCGGCTCGAGCGCACGCTCGCGCGCCTGCGGCGGCTGACGCGCAAGCCGCTCATCGCCAAGCTGTCGCCCGACGTCACCGACATCCGCGAGACCGCCCGCGCCTGCGAGGCGGGCGGCGCCGACGCCATCACCGCGGTCAACACGTTCGTGGGCATGGCCATCGACCTCGAGCAGATGCACTCGCGGCTCGGCCGCGCCACCGGCGGACTGTCGGGCCCGGCCATCAAGCCGCTGGCGCTGGCGCGCTGCCACGAGGTCGCGCAGGCGGTGCGCATCCCGGTCATCGGCTCGGGCGGCATCCTGACGGGCCGCGACGCGCTCGAGTTCATCGCGGCCGGCGCCACCGCGGTGCAGGTGGGCACCGCCACGTTCATCGAGCCCGGCGCCTCCGAGCGCGTCGTCGGCGAGATCCGCGACTGGATGGCGTCGCACGGCCTCGCCCGCATCGAGGCGCTGCGCGGACGCTTCCATGCCGACGCGGCGCAGGGCGCCGCCGAACCGCAGCCGCAACCCGAGGAGACACCGCGATGACCCAGGCCGCCGAGTTCGCCATCGCCTTCGATGTGCCCACGCTGGCCGACGCGCTCGCGCTCGATGCGCGGCTGGGCGAGGGGCCCGAGTACGCCAAGGTCGGGCTCGAGTTGTTCGTGGCCGAGGGCCCGCCCGCCGTGCGTGCACTCAAGGCGCGCGGGCGGCGCGTGTTCCTCGACCTCAAGCTGCACGACATCCCGCACACGGTGCAGGGCGCGGCCGCCTCGGCCGCGCGCACCGGCGCCGACCTGCTGACGGTGCACGCGACCGGCGGCGCCGCGATGGTGCGCGCCGCGATCGAGGGCATCCGCTCGGCCGGGGGCGCCACCGAGGTGGTGGCGGTGACCGTGCTGACGAGCCTCGACCCGGCCGACATGCCGCCCGGGTTCGCGCAGCCGTTCGACCTCTTCCGCGAGGCGGCGCGCCTCACCGACCTCGCCGTGACGGCCGGCGCCAGGGGCGTGGTGTGCTCGGCCGCCGACGTGCGCGGGCTGACCGCGGCGCTGGGGCGGCCGGTGTTCACGGTGACGCCGGGCATCCGGCCCGCGGGCGGCGACACGCAGGACCAGAAGCGCGTCGCCACCATCGAGAGCGCCGTGCGCGACGGCGCCTCCCTGCTGGTGCTGGGCCGCGCGATCACGGCGGCCGCCGATCCGCGCGCGGCGCTCGAGGCGGCGCGCGCCGAGCGCGAGCGCGTGCGGGCGCAGCACGCGGCCGGCTGAACCCCCGCCTCGGCCCGAGGCGCCGCGTAACCCCTTGACCCACAAGGGCTCCCCGCGCCACTTTGCATGGGAATGAACCCGCCTGCCGAGCGTAATCCTTCTGCCGGGCCCGACGACACGGCCCTGATCGCCGCCAGCCAGAAGGGCGACCAGGCCGCGTTCTCGGAACTCGTCCGCCGTCACCAGCGGTCGGTGCATCGCATCGCCTACGGGCTGACGCGCAGCGCCGCCGATGCGGACGACCTGGCACAGGAGACGTTCGTGCGTGCCTGGGGCGCCATCGCGCGCTTCGAGCTGGGCCAGCCGCTCATGCCGTGGCTCGCGCGGATCTGCACCAACCAGGCCTATTCGCTGTTCCGCCACCGCAAGCGCCGGCCCGAGCAGTCCATCGAGCCGCTGGTCGAGGCGGGGCGGCAGTGGGGAGTGGACGATGACCCCGCCGACCACACCGCACGCAGCGAACACGAGTCGCGCCTGCGCGCCTGCTTCGCCGGCCTCTCCGAGGAGCACCAGGCGGTGCTGGCGCTGCGCACGATCGAGAACATGAGCTACGAGGACATCGCCACCGCCCTGCACGTCCCCATCGGCACGGTGATGTCGCGCCTGTCGCGCGCGCGCGCCGAACTCGCGCGGCGCCTCGATGCGATGGGCGGCGAGGAGGAGTCGTGACCACCCCCATGGACCACCTGACCGACGACCAGCTGAGCGCCCGCCTCGATGAGGCGATGGCGGCGGCCGAGCGTGCGCGCGCCGACGCCCACCTGGCGCAGTGCGACGCGTGCCGCCAGCGCCTGGCGGACCTGGCCGCGCTCGGGCGCGACCTCGGCGCGGCGCTCACGCACGACCCGGGCGAGGCCTACTTCGCCTCGTTCGCCGACCGCGTCGCGGCGCGCATCGCCGCCGGCACGGCGGCCGAGACGGCGGCGGCCGCGCCTCCCGCGCGCGGCTGGATCGGCCGGCTGTTCGGCTCGCCGGCCCGGCTCGCGGCCGTCGGCGGGGCGATGGCGGTGGTGGTGGCCGCCGGGCTCACGTGGCGGATGATGCAGCGCGGGCCCTCGGCGCCGACGCTGCTCGAGGCGCCGCTC
>CAZMQP010000384.1:0-2905 GCA_964568385.1 uncultured bacterium | reverse complement strand
AAGGCGGCCATGAACGGCGTGCTCAACGTGAGCATCCTCGACGGCTGGTGGCCGGAGGGCTGCGAGGACGGCGTCAACGGCTTCGCCATCGGCAAGGGCGAGCCGGGCGACGACCTGCGCGACCTCGAGGACATGTACGACACCATGGAAACGCGCGTGCTGCCGGCTTGGCGCGACCGCGCCAAGTGGGTGCGCATGATGCAGGCCAGCATCGCCATGGCCTCCGCGCAGTTCAGCACCGAACGCATGATGCGCGAGTACTTCGAGCAGCTCTACCGCCTGGAGCCCGCCACCACGCGGTGAGCCGCCGGCGGCGCTTCGCCCCGCTCGGGCCAAGCTGATACTCTGCCCGGCCTCATGTTCGAGCCGCTGCCCTCCGACTTCGACTTCGCCGCCGCCGAGCGGCGCGTGCGCGAGTTCTGGCGCGCCCATGACGTGTTCGGGCGCTCGCTCGCGCAGCGTGCCGGCGCGCCCCGCTTCGTGTTCTACGAGGGGCCGCCGACCGCCAACGGCATCCCGCACCCCGGCCACGCGCTCACCCGCGCCATCAAGGACCTGTTCCCGCGCTACCGCACCATGCGCGGCGAACTCGTGGAGCGGAAGGCCGGCTGGGACACGCACGGACTGCCGGTGGAAGTCGAGGTGTGCAAGGAACTCGGCATCCACACCAAGGAGCAGATCGAGGCGTTCGGGGTCGAGGGGTTCGTGCGCCGCTGCATCGACAGCGTGTTCCGCTACACCCGCGAATGGGAGCAGCTCACCGACCGCATCGGCTTCTGGGTCGACATGGACCAGGCGTACGTCACCTACCACCAGAGCTACGTCGAGAGCGTGTGGTGGTCGCTGAAGACGCTGTTCGAGCGCGGGCTGCTCTACCAGGGCCACAAGGTGGTGTGGTGGTGGGCGCAGGGCGGCACCGCGCTGTCGGCGGGCGAGGTCGGCGAGGGCTACCGCACGGTGGACGACCCCAGCGTGTACGTGCGCTTCCCGCTGTCGGCGCCGTTCGCGGCGCCGGCGGGCGCGCCCGCCGCCTCACGCACGAGCCTGCTCGTGTGGACGACGACGCCGTGGACGCTGGTGTCCAACCACTTCGCCGCGGTGCACCCCGAGCTCGAATACGCGCTCGTGCACGACGCGGCCGAGGGCGACCGGCTGGTGATCGCCGCCGCGCTGGTCGAGCCGCTGGCCAAGAAGCTCAAGCGCGAGCTGGCCGTGCTGCGCACGTTCCCCGGCACGGAGCTCGTCGGCCTCGCCTACGAGCCGCCGTTCGACACCTACGCCGCGCGCACCCGCCTGCCCGGACTCGCCGACGGCGCGCCGCTGCGCGAACGCCGGGCCGCGCTCGCCGCGGGCGGCGAGGCCTCCATCGGGTGGCGCGTGCTGGCGGCCTCGTTCGTGACCACCGACAGCGGCACCGGGCTGGTGCACGAGGCGCCGGCGTTCGGCGAGGTGGACTTCGAGCTGCTCCAGCAGGAGCGCCAGCGGTTCGCCGACCCGATGGCGGTGCCGCTCCTGTGCGCCGTGCGGCCGGACGGCACCTTCTCCGACGACGCCCCCGCGCCCTACCGCGGCCGCTGGATCAAGGATTGCGACAAGGACCTCGCGCGCGAGCTCCGCGAGCGCGGCCTGCTCGTGCTGCACGAGCAGATCCGCCACGAGTACCCCTTCTCGCCGCGCGCCGAGAACGACCCGCTCATCCAGTACGCGCGCATGAGCTGGTTCGTGCGCACCAGCCGGTTCAAGGACGCCTTCCTCGCCAACAACGCGGCGATGAAGTGGCTGCCCGACCACATCCAGGAGGGCCGCTTCGGCGACTTCCTTCGCAACAACGTGGACTGGGCGCTCTCGCGCGAGCGCTACTGGGGCACGCCGCTGCCGATCTGGGTGTGCGAGCGGACCGGGCGCATGGAGGCGGTGGGCGCGTTCGGCGAGCTGCGCGCCAAGCCGGGCGCCACCGACGACGGGTTCTGGGCCGGCCGCAAGGCCGCCGACCCCGTGCTGCCCGACCACCTGCAGGTGCACAAGCCCTACATCGACGCCTGGACCTACGACAGCCCGTTCGCCGAGGGCGCGCGCATGCGGCGCGTGCCCGAGGTGATCGACGTGTGGTGGGACGCCGGCAGCATGCCGTTCGCGCAGTGGGGCTACCCGCACGCGCCCGGCAGCCGCGAGCAGGTGGAGCGGTTCCTGCCCGCCGACTTCATCAGCGAGGCCATCGACCAGACACGCGGGTGGTTCTACGCGCTGCTCGCCATCAACACGCTGCTGTTCGGGCCGCCCGCCGCCGCGGCGGCCGAGGCGGGCGGCGAGGCCGTGCGGCGGGACGCCTACCCGCTGCCGTTCCGCACCTGCATCGTGCTCGGGCACATGCAGGGTGAGGACGGGCTCAAGATGAGCAAGCGGCTCAAGAACTACCGCGAGCCCTCGGCGCTCATGGACGCCTACGGCGCCGACGCGCTGCGCTGGTACTTCTTCAGCGCCCAGGTGCCGTGGACCTCGGTGCGGTTCCAGGAGCAGAACATCCGCGATTCGCACCGCGAGTTCCTGCTGCGCCTGTCCAACGTCTTCAGCTTCTTCGTCATCTACGCCAACATCGACGGCTTCGAGCCCGGCGCGCATGCGCGCCCGGTCGCCGAGCGCGCCGAGATCGACCGCTGGATCGTGTCCGAGCTCCACCGCACGATCCAGGCCGTGCGCGAGAGCATGGACCGGTTCGAGAACTACCCGGCCGCGCGGCGCCTCAACGAGTTCGTGGACGCGCTGAGCAACTGGTACGTGCGCCGCTCGCGCCCCCGCTTCTGGACCGCCGACAAGGCGCAGGACAAGTGGGACGCCTACCAGACCCTGCACGAGTGCCTGCTCACGCTGTCCAGGCTGCTCGCGCCGTTCACGCCGTTCTACGCCG
>CAZMQP010000383.1:0-2908 GCA_964568385.1 uncultured bacterium | reverse complement strand
CCGGCGCGAGGCGCGGCCGCACACGCTCTCCGGCGGCGAGATGCAGCGGGCGGCTCAGGCGCGCGCGCTGCTGCGCGACCCGGCGCTGGTGCTGGCGGACGAGCCCACGGGCAACCTCGACAGCCGCGCCGCCGAGCAGGTGATCGCGCTGCTCGGCTCGCTGGGCCCGCGGCACGGGGCGACGGTGCTGATGGTGACCCACAGCCGCGAGGCGGCGCAGGCGGCCTCCCGCATCGTCGAACTGCGCGACGGCCGCGTGCTCGACGACACGCGGACCGCGGCGCGATGACGCTGCCGCGCTGGCTCGTCCTGCGCCGGCTCGCCCGCGAACGCGGCCGCACGCTGCTCACGGTGGCCGGGGTGGCGCTGGGCGTCGCCGTGTTCGTGGCCATCCGGCTCGCGAGCCACAGCGCGCTCGCCTCGTTCCGCGACACGGTGGATGCCGTCGCCGGCAAGGCGAACCTGCAGGTCGCCTCGCGCTCGGACGGCTTCGACGAGCGGCTCTACCCGCGCATCCGCTCGGCTCCGGGCGTGATCGCGGCCGCGCCGGTGGTGCAGGTGTCGGCGCTGGCGCGCGCACGCGCGCCGCAGCCGGGCGAGTCGGTGGACGATCCGATGGCCGACGCGGGGTACGACGAGACCGTGCTGGTGCTGGGGCTCGATCCCATGGTCGAGGCCCCGTTCCTGCGGCTCGACGCCGACGCCGACACGGCGCAGGTGCGCGACTTCTCGGCGCTGCTGCGGCTGCTCGCGCAGCCTGCCAGCATCGCCATCACGCGGACGCTGGCCGAGCGGCACGCGCTCGCGCCGGACGACACGCTGTGGGCGCTGGCGGCCGGCGTGCCCACGCCGCTCACCGTCGTGGCCGTGCTCGGCAGCGAGGACCTGCAGCAGGCGATGGGCGGCAACATCGTGCTCACCGACCTCGCCACCGCCCAGGAGGTCTTCCACCGCGCCGGGCGGCTCGACCGCGTGGACCTGATCGTCGAGGCGGACCGCCGCGACGAGGTCATGGCCGGCTTCGCCTCGTGGCTTCCGGCCGACGTGCAGGCGGTGCTGCCGCAGGGGCGGACCCGGCAGGTGGAGAACATGGTCGCCGCCTTCTCGCTCAACCTGACCGCGCTCAGCTTCATCGCCCTGTTCGTGAGCATGTTCCTCGTGTTCAACGCCGTCGCGCTGTCGGTGGTGCGGCAGCGCCGCGATATCGGCGTCCTGCGCGCGCTCGGGATGACGCGCGGCCAGGCGCTGCGGCTGTTCCTCGCCGAGGGCGCCGTGGTCGGCGCGGTGGGCGCGGTCCTCGGGCTCGGACTCGGCCTGCTGCTCGCCCAGGGCACGCTCGGATTCGTCGGGCGGACGCTCACGGACCTCTACCTGGTCCAGCACACGGGCGCCGTGCGGCTCGACCCGTGGACGCTCGCGATCGGACTGGTGCTGGGCGTGGGCGCGGCGCTGCTGTCGGCGCTGGCGCCCGCCTGGGAGGCCGCCACGACGCGCCCCGGGCTGACGCTGCGGCAGGGCATGCTGCTCGAGGCGCAGCACGTGCCCACGGGCCGCCTGGCGCTGGCCGGTCTCGGGGTGCTCGGGCTGGCGCTGGCCGTGGCGCTGTGGACCGTGCAGGCGCATGCGCCGTGGGGCGGGTTCGTGGCGGCCTTCCTCGTGATCGCCGGCTTCACGCTGCTGGCGCCGGCGGTGACGCGGGGCGCCGAGCCGCTGGCCGCCGCGCTCGGCCGCCGCGCCGGCGGCATCGCGGCGCAACTCGGCGTGCGCGCGCTGCGCGAGGTGGTGGCGCGCGCCAGCGTGGTGGTGGCGGCGCTCATGCTGGCGGTGGGCATGCTCATCGCGCTGACCGTCATGGTGGGCAGCTTCCGCCAGACGGTGGACACGTGGATCGGCCAGACGCTGCGCGGCGACCTCTACATCGAGCCGGTCGGGCACCGCACCTCGCTGGGCGCGACCGCGCTGCCCGACTCGCTGATCGCGGCGGCGGCGGCGCTGCCGGGCGTGCGCGCCATCGACACGTACCGCGGCGCCCCCATGATCGTGGACGACCGGCTCGCATTCGCCATCGGCGTGGACTTCGAGGTGCAGGCCGTGCACGGCCGCCTGCAGTACCTGGGCGGCGCCTCCCACGCCGACGTGATGCGCCGCTGCCTCGAGCGCGGCGAGGTCATCGTCACCGAGAGCTTCGCCCACAAGCACCGGCTGGCGCGCGGCGACACGCTGCGCCTTCCGGCACCCGCCGGAGCGGCCGAGGTCGTTATCGCCGGCGTGTTCTTCGACTACAGCACCGACGCCGGCGCCGTGCTCATGGACCGCCGCCTGTTCGCGCGGCTGTGGCAGGACCCGCGCACCGAGAGCCTCGCGCTCTATCTCGAGCCCGGCGCCGACGCCGCCTCGGTGCGGCGGGCGTTCCTCGCGCTCGCCGGGCCGTCGCGGCTCCTGCACGTCACGCCGAACCAGGCGCTGCGCGACCGCGTGCTGGTGGTGTTCGACCAGACGTTCCAGATCACGTGGGCGCTGCAGGGCATCGCGGTGCTCGTCGCGGCGCTCGGGGTGGTGAGCACGCTGACGACGCTGGTGCTGCAGCGGGCGCGCGAGATCGGCGTGCTGCGCGCGGCGGGCGCGACCCGCGGCCAGATCATGCAGATGGTGCTCACCGAGAGCGGCCTGCTCGGTCTGGCCGGCTCGCTGCTCGGCTGCGCCGCCGGCATGGTGCTGGCCGTGCTGCTCGTGCACGTGATCAACAAGCAATTCTTCGGGTGGTCCATCCGCTTCACCGTGGACCCGTGGGTGTTCGTGCAGGCGACGGCGCTGATGGTGGCGACCGCGCTCGTCTCGGGGCTCCTGCCGGCGCGGCTGGCCGCCGGCCGCGTGGCCGCCGACGCGGTGCGGGTCGAGTGAGGGCCCC
>CAZMQP010000382.1:0-2913 GCA_964568385.1 uncultured bacterium | reverse complement strand
TCGGCGCCGAGCAGGTTGCGGATCAGGTAGTCGCCGCGCCCCGAGGCCTCGCCGCGCGCCGGCCGGCCGACGTAGAGCCCCTGCTCCAGGCTGTGGCGCCGCGACTCGGGCAGTTCGCGCAGCACCTGCTCGGCGCGCTCGAGCGCCGGCTGGCCGTCGAGCGTGAGGATGATGTTCTGCTCGACGTGCGTCACGTCGAGCGGCGGCCCCACCGGTTCGCACCCCTGCGACACCACGACGTCGGCGCGCAGCGCGCCATGGAACGTGATCGCGACGCCGCCCTCGTGGGCCTGCCAGTCGTTGAGGAACAGGGCGTTCTCTCGCGGCCGCAGGCCGGCGCTGGCGAGCCCGCCCACCACGCGCACCCCCGGCGCGAAGCGGTTGAAGTGGCGCAGCACGCGCTCGATGTCGAGCGAGAACGGATCGCCGAGCAGCACCACCAGCTCGGCGCCGCGCGCCCCCGGCGCCACCTGGTCGAACATCTCCTCGTCATCCACGGGCTCGCGCCACACCTCGGGCATCAGCAGGAACGGCCGCACCTCGACTCGCGGCAGCCGGGCCGCGATCAGCGACAGGCCGCTGCCCTGCTCCACCTCGTGATCGCGCGTCACCACGCCGCGCGCCGTCACGCCCGCCAGCGTCACGGGCTGCAGCTGCCGCTGCAGCAGTTCGCGCAGCGCCTGCGTCTGCCGGGTGATGGAGCCGCTGACGAACGCCAGCAGCAGGTCCACCGGGCCCTCGCCGAGCTGCTCGCGCAGCACCGGCACGCACTCGTCCACCGCCATGTGCATATCGGCGCGCGCCGACCAGGCGCTCGCCCATCGCATCACCGGCGCGGAGGCCATCAGGACCTCCGCAGGATCTCGCGGGCGATCACCATGCGCTGGATCTCGCTCGTGCCCTCGCCGATCTCCATCAGCTTGGTGTCCCGGTGCATGCGCTCGACCGGCAGGTCGCGGCAGTAGCCGATGCCGCCGTGGATCTGGATGGCCTTGTCGGTCACCCAATTGGCCATCTCGCTGGCGAACAGCTTGGCCATCGAGGCCTCCTTGGTGAACTCCTGCCCGGCGTCCTTGAGCATGGCGGCGTGGTACACGAGGTGGCGCGCCGCCTCGATCTTCATGGCCATGTCGGCGAGCATGAACTGCACCGCCTGGAAGTTGGCGATCGGCTGGCCGAACTGATGCCGGATCCGGGAGTAGCCGACGGCGTGCTCGTAGGCGCCCTGCGCGATGCCGAGCGCCAGCGCCCCGATCGAGATGCGGCCGCCGGTGAGCGTGCGCATGAACGCCTTGAAGCCGCCGGTCAGGTCGCCGAGCAGGTTCTCACGCGGCACGAACACGTCGTCGAAGTGCACCTCGACCGTGTCCGAGCCGCGCAGCCCCATCTTCTTCTCCTTCTTGCCGACGCGGAAGCCCTCCGCGGCGGTCTCGAGGATGAACGCGGAGATGCCGTTGGTGCCGCGCGTGGGATCGGTCACCGCCGTGAACGTGATGTACTTCGCGTAGCTGGCGTTGGTGATGTAGATCTTGGAACCGGTCACGCGCCAGCCGCCGTCCACGGCGACCGCCTTGGTCCGGGTGCCCGCGGCATCGGAGCCGGCCTCGGGTTCGGTGAGGCCGAAGGCCCCCAGGCCCTCGCCCTTGGCCATGGGCACCAGGTACTTGAGCTTCTGCTCCTCGGTGCCGTTGCCGTACACGGGACCGCACCCGAGTGACACATGCGCCGCCAGCGTGATCGCGGTGGAGGCGCACACGCGCGCCACCTCCTCGACCGCGATCGCGTAGGCGAGCGTGTCCATGCCCGCGCCGCCGTACTCCTCGGGGTAGGGCAGGCCGAGCAACCCGAGTTCGGCCATCTCGCGGACGGCCTCGTGCGGGAACGTCTCCTCCTCGTCGAGCTGACGGGCGCGCGGCGCCACGGACTCCTCGGCGAAGCGGCGGACCATGTCGCGGACCTGGAGGTGCTCTTCCTTCAGCATCAGCATGCGTCGGCTCCCCTGGGGCGGGCCCCGCGGAACGGGCGGCGTTCGGTGCGGGGGAACGCCGCGATGGGACGGTGGGATGCGAAGGGGTCAGGTTACACGAGGCTTCGGCGCAGAGGCGAGCGCGGCCGCGGCACAGGGCGGCGGCGCCGGACCCGGCTCAGCGGGGCGAGGGCCGCCGCAGCACGGGCGCGATATCGGCCGTCCACTCGCCCTCGGGGCCTTCGCCCGCGGCGCGCACGAGCACCTCGAGCGCCACCCGGCCGGCCGCGAGCCCCGCCTGGTCCCACGCGAACTCCACGCCGCGCGAGACCTCGATCCTCGCGGCGTCGGCGCCGGGTTCGGGGAGCACGAGCCCGAGCCGCTCGGGCACCGGGCGCGCGCCGGCCGCCACCGCCTCGGGCGAGAGCGCCGCGACCACCAGCGTGAGCCCGCGCGAGGCCCGCCGGCCGTTGGGCTTCTGCGACAGCAGCCGCCCCTTGCGGTCCCGCACCACGTCGCGCAGCAGTGGTGGTGCGCCGATGACGACCTGGAGCTGCCAGCTCGACGGACCGTCCGAATCCGCGAGCACGAAGCCGTGCGCGGTCGAGTCGCGCCGGCCCGACGCGTCCACGATCGCGAGCACCGGCTGCGCGAAGGCGGCCCGGAAGGCGCCGAGGAACTCGTCGCGCGAGCGCGCGTCCGGGGGCAGGCCCTCCACCTGGAGCAGATGCACCGGGCGCGGGGGCTCGGCGGCCGCGCGCGCGGCGGGCACAGCCATGAGCAGCGCGACCAGCCCGAGCCGTACGGGCATGTTTCGCATGGATCCTCCCCGGCGGCCGCACGCGGCGCCGCGCCTCAGAGCGTGGCGAGTGGACGGCGCGACCACACGGGATGCGCGGCCGCCCCGGCCAGCATCATCCACAGGCCGTTCAACGGGAACACCATCC
>CAZMQP010000381.1:0-2915 GCA_964568385.1 uncultured bacterium | reverse complement strand
CACGTGCGCCGCAGGGAGCGCCGCTCCAAGGCCGCCGGCGTCGGCACCCCGCGCGAGCGCGCCCGGCTGACGCAGGCGCTGAACGTGCAGAGCCGCCGAATCGCGCGCGCGCGGCACAACGGGCTGCAGCGCTTCTAGCCGCCCGCGAGTCACGCACGGACCCGTATCCGCCAGGGCAAAGCGACGGGCCGTGCGGGGGGCCCCCGGTGGAGCGATCCGCCGGGGGCGATCTCCCTGCGTGAAGCGTCCGGCGGCGGCCGCGCCGCCGCCCGGATCATTCGCCGAGGAACAGGTCGGCGACCGCGTAGGCCTCGGTGGCGAGTTCCGCGAACGGCGTGAACAGGAGATTGCAGTGGATCGAGACCACCAGGTCGTCCTCGGGGAGCAGCACGAAGAAGGACATCGCCCCGTTGGCGGTGCCGCCGTGGTGCAGCACCCGGACCTCGCGTCCGCTGAGGGGCAGCGCCTGCCGCCCGCTGCGCCACCCCAGGCCATAGCCGAAGCCGCTCTCGCGGCCGTCGTTCAGCTTCTGGGGCGTGGTGAGCAGGCGGAAGGTGCCGGCGCCGAGGAGCCGGTGGCGCAGCAGCGCGTTGCCGAACCGGACCATCTCGGCGGGCGTGGACACGAATCCGCCGGCCGCCCACTTGTTGCTCACGTCGAGGGGCATGGCCGGCGAGGGCACGCCCATGAACCCGGCGCTGTAGCAGGTCACGAGCCCGGGCATCGCCGCGGGACGCCGGTCGGGGCCGGTGCGGGTCAGGCCGAGGGGGGAGGCGATCTCGTCCTGCACGAACGTGAGGAAGTCCCGGCCCGAGGCCGACTCGATGGCGGCGCCGAGCAGCACGAAGTTGTAGGCCGAGTAGCGGTGGGCGGTGCCGGGCTCGAACAGCAGGGTGTCCCGCATGAACACCTCCACCGCCTCGCGCGAGGTCTCGAAGCGGCGCGTGTTGTGATACTCCCCGGCCTTCATGTCGTAGTCCCGGAGGCCCGACAGATGCCCGGCGAGGAGCCGCGCCGTGAGCGGGTGTCCCTTGTCGGGGAAGTAGGGCACATAGGTCTGGATGGGGGCGTCGAGGTCGAGCTTGCCGGCCTCCACGAGCCGCCCGAGCGCCACGGAGGTCAGCACCTTGGAGGTGCTCCCCAGCGGGAAGACGGCGTCCCTCGTGAGCGGCGCCTGGCTGTTCAGGTCCGAGACGCCGAGCGCCGCATCCCACGCGACGCGGCCCGCGTGTCCCACCGCGATGGCGAGGCCGGGGATCCGCCGTTTCTCCATGAACGCGCGAAGGCGCTCCGTGGCCCGCTGGGAGAACGAGTCCGAGGGCGCGTGCGCGCGGGCGGTGGCGGAGTCGGCCGCGCCGCGGACCGCCGCGACGCGTGCGGGGCGGACCGGTGCGTCGGCGGCGTGCGCGGCGAGCGTGCACGAGACGAGCGCCAACCATGCAGCGCCTGCGGCGAGGCGTACGAGATGGAGCGGAGGCGTGCGGGGCATGGCATCTCCTCAGGGGACTGCGATGGGACTCCCGAGCGCGGCCGCGTGATCACGCGGCCCGGCTCACTTCACGCGCAGCATGCCGAGCGATTTCTGGAACGCGAACACGTAGCTCGTGGTCCGCTCGTCCGCGGGGCCCACCGGGCGCGCGATGTCGAACCGCAGCGCCGCGTCGGGCTCGGGCACGCCGAGCCGCCACGTCACGCTGACGCCCGCCTCGGACTTCCAGTCGCCGGCGGCGGGCCAGTCGCGCGCGGTGGCGGCGGCCAGCCCGGTCGCCGGGTCCACGCCCCACACCGCCCCGACGTTGCCGAACAGGCCGAACGACAGCGGCATCCACGCGGGATGGGGCACGCCGAGCCGCTCGAGCGCGTTGCCCACGTAGAGCAGGTCGGCGCGCAGCACCGCGCGACCCGTGCCCACGCGATCGTTGCGCTCGTAGGTGCGCAGGTTGTGGATGCCGCCGAGGTAGAACGCCTGCTGCGGCAGCGCGTCGCCGCGCAGCCGTCCCCACTCGAACTGCGGCACCAGCGCGAAGCGGTCCACCAGCCCGATGTCGCCGGCCACGGCGGCGCGCGTGCGCCGGTACGTGAAGTCGCTGGCCAGCGCGCGGCCGCTGGTCCAGTGCTGCGCCTCGAGCGTCCACGGCAGCCCGGGCAGGGCGAAGCGGCCCGCGAATCTCGCCTCGCGCACGCGGCCCTCGGCGGCGGGGGCGTTCGGCACCAGTTCGGGGCCGCCGCCGAACAGCGTCCACTCGGTGCCCGTCGTGCGGGCGTGTTCGGCGTGATCGCGCAGGCCGGCCGACAGGCTCCAGGCCGCGCTGCGGCGCTCGAGCGAGGCGTCGGCGCCGGTGCGCGTCAGGTAGGTGTGCCGGTCACCGCCGGCGAGGAGCGCGCTCATCTGCGTGAACGCGGCGTTGTAGAAGTCGCGGTCGAACGGGTCGGTGCGCCGGTGGGCCGAGACGCGCAGCTCCCAGGCGCGTTCATCGACATAGGGCCGCACCCAGCGCTTGGCGAACGAGGCGCCGCCCAGCCACTGCCGCGCGGCGACCGCGTACTCGAGCGAGCCGTCCACGCGGCCCGCCAGCCGTCCGCTGCCGATGCCGGCGCCGATGCCGATCGTGCCGCCGTCCACGCGGTTGAAGCCGAGCGCGGGCCAGAACGCCACGCGCCGCGCGCGTCGTGCGCGCGTCTCGGCGCGCAGGTCGCGGCCCTCGGCGAGCCCGCGGGCGAGGGCGGAGTCGAGGCCCGACGTGTCGAGCGGGGCGGCGGTCATGCCGAACCAGCGGTCGGTCGAGTCGCGCATGCGGCCGAGGTAGGCCTCGAGCGCCGAGTCGGGCGGCGCGGCCGTCTGGGCATGCGCCGGCAGGGCGGCGAGGGCGCCGGCGGCGGCGAGCAGCAGGATGGGTCCCAGTCCCCGCATCATC
>CAZMQP010000380.1:0-2917 GCA_964568385.1 uncultured bacterium | reverse complement strand
CAGCTGGTCGAGCACGGCGCCCTTGATGCGCCACACCGCGTAGGTCTCGAACTTGACGCCCTTGCCGGTGTCGAACTTGGCGTGCGCGTCGAGCAGGCCGAGGACGCCGGCCGAGTAGAGGTCCTCGTGGTCCACGTTGCGCGGCAGCGTCGCGGCGACGCGCTCGACCACATGGCGGACCAGCGGGGCGAAGCGCTTGAGCAGGTGGTTCTTGTCGTAGGTGACCGGCGTGGTCGCCGCGGGCTCGGGCGCGGTGGCGACGGCGGCGGGCGCCGGCTTGCGTCCGGCGACCACCTTCAGCGCGGGGCGGCGGGCGGGCGCGGCGGACTTGGCGGCGGAACGGCGGGCGGGGAGGGCGGCGGCACGGGGCATGGGGAGACCTCCTAGGCGACGAGACGCGAGGGCTTCATCTCGGACGGGACGACGGCGGCTTCCTTCGGCCCCGATTCGGGACCCTTCCAGTAGCGGGCGGCCAGGGCGCGGTAGGCGCGCGACGCTGCGGAATCCGGGTACGCACGCAGCACGGGCTCCTGCTGCCGCACGGCGCGCGGCACGGCCGGGTCGTACGGCACGACCCCCATGCACTCGAGCTCGATGCGGAGGAACCGGCGCGCGACGAGGCGCAGGTGGTGCGAGGTCTCCTCGGCCTCCTCCTCGGAGGCGGCCATGCTGACGACCATGCGCGGGGCGCCGGGCAGGCCCTGCTGGTGCAGGAGCTTGACCAGGGCGTAGGCGTCGGAGAACGCGGGCATCTCGGGCGTCGTCACCACCAGCGTCTCGTGGGCGGCCCGGCACAGGGCGGTGGTCTGCCGCGAGGCGCCCGAGGCGGTATCGATGATCACGAGGTCCGGCGCCGGGTCCGCCGAGCCGATCGTGCGCAGGAACGTCTCGCGCCGCAGGTCGTCGAGGTCGGCCAGTTCCGGCGCGCCCGAGGCGGCCGGCACCAGCTTCACGCCGCGCTCGACCGCGACCAGCACCTCGTCGAGCGTGCGCTCGTTCTGGAGCACGTGCGAGATGTCCCAGCGCGGGTGCACGCCGAGGATGAGGTCGAGATTGGCCTGCGCCAGGTCGCCGTCCACGAGCAGCACGCGGGCGCCGCGGTCCGACAGCGCCAGCGCGAGATTGGCGGCGAGGTTGGACTTGCCGACCCCGCCCTTGCCGCTGGCGACGACCAGCGTGCGCGTGCGCGGACGGCTCCACTCGGCGGCGTGGCCGGCGCCGAGCACGGCCTCGCCCTCGACGCCGCGGACGACGTGCAGGGACGGCTCCGAGGGGCTCACGCGCGCACCTCCCCCGCCGAGACGGCGAGCACGCCGCGCACGAAGCGCCAGTAGCGGATCTGGTGGTGGCAGCGCGCCTGCGGGATCTCGGCGCGCAGCGCCTCGGCGAGCTGCTGCTCCAGGGCGAGCGAGGCGAGCGCACGGTCGGCGGCCGCGAGGCGGGCGCCGGCGGTGGCCGGCATGGCGCGATGGACGTCGGCGTCCGGCGTCATGGGCGCGTTCCAGCTCATGCCGCCCTCCGCGCGTGCTTCATCTCGCGGGTGACCGAGTCGAGCGCGGCGGTGTAGAGCCGCTCGACCTGGCGCGCCGAGGTGCCGAGCGCGCCGGCCGTCTCCATGGGCGTCAGGCCCTCGAGCAGCATGAGCGCCAGCACCGAGCGCTCGCGCGGCGACAGCGACTCGATGGCGGCCGAGGCGCGGATGCCCTCGGGCAGGGCGCGGACGGCGTCGGGCAGGCGGCGCATCACGCGGCCTTCCGTGCCGGTGCGCGGCGCACGGCGCCGGTCAGCAGGGCGCGGCGCACCGAGCGGCGCAGCGCATCGATCTGGAAGGGCTTGGCGAACACGTCGACGATGCCCGCCGCCTCGATCTCGTCCTCGAGACCGTCGAGCGAGTAGGCCGACAGCAGGATGACCGGCTGCGCATGGCGGCCGCGCGACAGCCGCTGCGCGAACTCGATGCCGGAGAGGCCGGGCAGGCGCAGGTCGGTGATGACCAGGTCGCTGCTGCCGCGGCGGAGCCAGCGCTGCGCGTCCTCGGCGGTGCGGAACGTGTCGATCGAGAAGCCGTCGTCCGAGAGGCCCTCGGCCAGTGCCCACGACGTGGTCGACTCGTCTTCGACGATCAGGAGGTGCGGCATCGGTGTGGGCTCCGGACGCTTGGGGGGAGGACCGCGTGATGCGTTCTTCCCTCCTGTCTTGCAGTCCGCATGCCACGGGCCGGACGGGCGGCGGCCGGGCCCCCTCCGGCGGCCTCTCGGCGGGCGGGGCGAAAGCCCCACGCGCCCGCAGGTCGCTCGGAATGCGTCGGTTGGCCGCAGGGGCCCGCGCGGTTCCGCGGCGCGGGCGGCCCCCGGGGGGGCATGGGCGGGAACGCCGACGGCCGGGCGCGGGGCGCCCGGCCGCTCAGTCCTGCACCGGCCCGGCGGCCCGGGTGGTGCGACTTCAGCCAGCGTCAGCCCTCGTCCGACTCCCCCTCTGCATCGTCACCCAGCTTGAGATCCTTGAGCTTCGTTCTCAGGGTCTGGCGCGAGATGCCCAGTTTCTCGGCGGCCCTCGTCTTGTTGCCGCCGCAGATCTGCAGGGCGTGCTCGATGGCGAGCCGCTCGATCTCCTCGAGCGGGCGGATGACGCCGCCGCCGAACGTGACGCCGCCCGCGGCGGCGCCGCGCGCGGCCGGGGCGCCGGACAGCCACTCGGCCGGCAGGTGCTCGGCGCGGATCTCGTCGTCGGCCTCGAGCAGCGCGGCGCGCTCGAGCACGTTGCGCAGCTCGCGCACGTTGCCGGGCCAGCGGTGGCGCTGCAGGGCCGCGATCGCCCCGGGCGTCAGCTTGACGGCGGGCCGGCCCAGTTCGCGCGCCAGCTTCTGCACGAAGTGCTCGGCCAGGACCGGGATGTCGTCGAGGCGGTCGCGCAGCGG
>CAZMQP010000379.1:0-2937 GCA_964568385.1 uncultured bacterium | reverse complement strand
GCCTGCGCGCGCCGCGAGGGCGTCGGCGAGGGCCGCGTGCGAGCCGGGCAGCGCCGGCAGCAGCAGGCGGCGGGGCAGGTCGCGCTGCGCCAGCGCGTGCTGCGTGATCCACGCTTCGGCCACCTCGCCGTCGGAGAGGCCGTCGGCGCGCTCGAGGATGCGCGTCTCCTTGCCGACGACGCGGCCGTCCCGCACCAGCACGCTGGTGATGGCCGCCCGCGTGCCGTGCCGCGCCAGCCCGAGCACGTCGGTCGCCCGCGCATCGGAGGTGACCATGGCCTGCGGCACCTGCACGCGCTCGAGCAGCCGCACCTGGTCGCGGCGCTGGGCCGCCAGCTCGAATCGGCGGCCGGCGGCGGCCTCCTCCATCTCGCGGCGGAGCCGCGCCATCAGCTCGCCGTCACGACCCGACAGCAGCATGCCGAGCTGGTCCACGAGCTTCCGGTAGGCCGCCTTGTCCACGCGCGCCCGCGAGTAGCACGGACCGACGCAGCGCTTGATGTGGAAGTACAGGCAGGGCCGGTCCTCGCGGCGATGGTCCTCGAAGTCGGTGCAGGTGCGCACCGGGAACACCCGCCGCAGGTCACGCAGGGTGCGGCGCAGGGCGCGCACGTCGGTGAACGGCCCCAGGTAGCGGGCGCCGTCGTCGCGGACCCGGCGGGTGACCGACACGCGCGGGAACTCGTCCTGGAGCGAGAGCTTGACGAACGGGAAGCTGCGGTCGTCCTTGAGCAGCACGTTGTAGTGCGGCCGGTGCTGCCGGATCAGGGTGGACTCCAGCAGCAGCGCCTCGGACTCCGTCGCGGTCAGGATGGTGTCCAGCTCGGCCGCCCGGGCGGTCATCTCCTCCATGCGGGGGCGCTGGGGGTCGGGCGCCAGGTAGCTCCGGACCCGGGCCGCCAGGCTCACGGCCTTCCCGACATAGAGCACCTCGCCCCGGGCGTCCTTGAACAGGTACACCCCGGGCAGGGCGGGAAGTTCGGCGATCCGGTCACTCCAGGCGCTCACAGGAGCCTCCAAGGGGCCCGAGTGGGGGTGCTCGAGGGAACCAGACTACACAGGCGGCGAGGCGGGCCACAATGGCCATTGCGGGGATGCCGGGACCGCTGCGGCATGGCGGCGCCGGCACCCGCGAGCCGCAAGGCGGCAGCCTTGACAAGCCCGCGCGGCCTCCTTAACTTCCGTCGGCTCACACCCATCCGAGACAGTCCCACCGGAGGTACTCATGCCGCATCACAAGTCCGCGGCGAAGCGGGTCAAGACCAACGAAGGTCGCCGCCAGCGGAACGTCGCCCTCACCAGCCGCATGCGCCACGCCCTCAAGGCCATCCGCGCCGTCAAGACGCGCTCCGAGGGAGAGGCGCTGCTCAAGCCGACGGCGTCCGTGCTCGACCGCACCGCCGCCAAGGGCGTCATCAAGCGCGAGACCGCGAGCCGCCACAAGTCGCGCCTGGCCCGGTTCGTCGCCTCCCTGCCCGCCTGAGCGACGCCCCATGCGCCGGATCGCGGCCGCCCTGCTGCTGGCGAGCCTGCTGACCGGACGACTCGACTCGGCCGGCTGCGCCCACGCGCCGGCGGCCGAACCGTTGCAGACCGGGGCGGGCGGGCCGCCGCCCGGGCGCGCGCGCGCGCTCGCCAACGCCACGCTGCTCGCCGGCGTCGCGCTGGTCGCGGCCTCCTTCCCGCTCGCCGACGCGGCGGACCGCCGCTACGACGAGTACCTCGCCGAGAGCGACCCGCAGGCGATCGAGGCGCGCTGGCGCCGGGTGACGCGGGCCGACCGCGTCGCCGCCGCGTCGCTGCTGGCCGGCGAGGCCCTGCTCGTGACCGGCGTCTGGCTGCGCTTCGTCCGGCAGCCTCCCGAGGCGCGCGTGCGGTTCGCCGCGACGCCCACCCGATGCGCCGTCACGCTGCGCTTCTGACGCTGGCGCTGCTCGCGGCCGCCGCCGGCTGCAGCGAGCGCCAGCGCCTGAACCCGCTCGACCCCGCCAATCCCGAGACCGGCGGCCGGCCGGCCGGCTTCAACGCGGTGGCCGGGTTCGCCTCCGTGACGCTCACCTGGACGGCGCGCACCGACCTCGGCATCGACGGCTACCGGCTGTTCCGCCGCGTTCCCGGCGACTCGGTGTACCGGCCGCTGGCGGGCCTGCTCCCGCCCGCCCAGTCGCGCTTCCTCGACGCCGGCCTGCCGCACACGGGCGACTACGCCTACCGGCTCCAGTTCGTCGTCGGTGGCGCGCTCTCGGGGCTGCCGGCCGAGGACGTCGCCGGCCCGGGCGCCGCGCGGCCATGGGTGGCGGATGCGGGCGCTGGCGCGCTGGTGCGGCTCTCCCCCGACGGGCGCGACGTGGCGCTGCGCGCCTTCCGCGCGCTGCAGCCGTACGCGCTCGAGGTCAACCCGCGCACGGGCCAGGTGTGGCTGGCCGATCCGCTCGCCAACACGCTCGAGACCGCCGACGCCGACCTGCTGGCCTTCCGCCAGGTGCTCGGCCTGCAGGGGCCGTACACGATGGCCGTCTCGCCGCGCGACCAGTCCGTCTGGGTGTGCGAACTCGACGGCAGCCTCGCCCACGTCACCGCGAGCGGCACACCCGGCACGCCCGCGCGCATCGGCCTGCTCGATGGGCCCACCGGCGTCGCCGTGCACCCCGCCGACCACTCCATCTGGATCGCCGAGCAGGACGGCAGCCGCGTGCGCCACCTGACCTTCGACGCCGTCCCCATCGCCGCGAGCGTGCTCGACTCGCCGACGCGGGTCGCGGTGGACTCGGTGAGCAAGAACGCCTGGGTCACCTCGCTCGCCCGCGGACGCATCCACCGCCTCAACGAGGCGGCCCAGCCGCGCGACTCGCTCGACTACGCGCAGGGCCCCATCGGCATCGCCGTGGACTGGCGCCGCGACCGCGTCTGGGTGGCCGACGCCGCGGGCGGCTGCGA
>CAZMQP010000378.1:0-2953 GCA_964568385.1 uncultured bacterium | reverse complement strand
CCTCGTCGTCGAGGCTGGCGATGGCGGCGGCCTGCGCCATGCCGTTCACGTTGAACGGCTGCCGGATGCGCTCGAACACGGGCACCAGTTCGGGACGCATGACGCCGTAACCGACGCGCAGCGAGGCGAGCGCGAACGCCTTGGAGAAGGTGTGCAGCACGATCATCGGCCGGTCGGCATGGGCCCGCATGCGCTCGATGCCGTTCGGGTACGCGGGATCGGTGACGAACTCGTGATAGGCCTCGTCGAGGATGACCACGATGTCCTTGGGCAGCGCCGCCAGGAACCGGTCGAGCGCCTCGGCCCCGACGATGTCGCCGGTCGGGTTGTTCGGGCTGCACACGAACACCATGCGCGTGCGCGGGGTGACCGCGGCCAGCATGCCGTCGAGGTCGATGCCGAAGTCCTCGCCAGGCACGCGCACCGGCACGCCTCCGGCGCCGCGCACGGCGATCGGGTAGATCAGGAAGCTCGGATGGTGCATCACCGCCTCGTCCCCGGGCGTCAGGAACGCCTGGCAGGCGAGCAGGATCATCTCGTTGCTGCCGCAGGTCGGCAGCACGTGGTCGGGGGTGACGCCGACGCGCTCGGCGATGCGCTCGCGCAGCCGCTGGCTGCCGGCGTCCGCGTAGCGGTGCACGTCGGCGGCGGCACGCCGCATCGCCTCGATGGCCTTGGGCGAGGGACCGAACGGGTTCTCGTTGCTGGCAAGCTTGAGGATGTCCTGCACGCCGTGCGCGCGCTGGAGCGCCTCGAGCGGCCGGCCCGGGACGTAGGGCGCGATCTCGAGCAGGTCCGCACGCACGAGCCTCGACAGCGGCAGGGTCATCGGCTGCGCGGCCCCGCACCCGAGGGACGGCGGGGCCGCTTGGCCGCCGCGGTGGTCCGGCCCGCCGCACTGCGGGCGGTGGTCTTCTTCTTGGCGGCGAGGCGCGCGGGCGGCCGGGCCGAGACGCCCCGCACCGCGGCGTGCAGCGCCTGCAGGTTGCGCCAGGTGACGAACTCGTCGAGCAGGCCGCGATGCCCCTCGGGCAGCCCGGCGAACATGCAGGCCAGTTCGTAGCGGGTCTCGCCGCGGCGCGCCTCCGCCATGTCGCAGCGCACGACGATGCCCTCGCACTTGAGCAGTTCGCGGCGGGCGATCACGCCGGGCACGCGCGGGATGACCACCGTCAGCGACACCTTGGAGAGCGGCGGCAGGTAGTGGGAGGACAGGCAGTACACGCCGCTGGCGCTGATGTTCTGGCTCTCGGTCTCGATCCTCGCCTGGGCGGCGGTGCCGCTGCTGCCCTCGACGCGCATGCTGAGGCGCGCGTCCGCACGAACGTCCACCCGGCGCTCACGTCCGCGAGCGGACTTCTTCACCGCCATCCCTGCCTCCTTGGAACGCGGCCGGTCCGCCGCATCGTCGTTGGCACCGGCGCGAGGTCCATCTCCCGCGCCGGCACGTCCACCCGGGCCACCACCACGGCGATCGCATCCCCGAGTTGGTACCGCTTGCGCGTGCGGCGTCCGACGAGCCGCACACCAGCCGGGTCCAGCTCGAATCGGTCCTCGTCGTAGTGCCCGATCCTGACGAACCCGTCCACGGGGGGATCGTCGAGTTCCACGAAGAACCCGCGGGGGGTCAGGCCGGAGATACTACCCGAGAGTCGCTCGCCGAGTCTCCCCTCCATCAGCCGGAGCCCCTTGACCTTGACGGCCTCGCGTTCGGCGTCGGTGGCGTCCTGCTCGCGCGCCGTGCACTCGTCCGCCAGCCGGTGGTTCAAGTGCGGGTCCCACGCCACGTCCCGATGCCCCTGCACCCACTCCCGTACGCGGCGGTGATTGTGCAGGTCGGGATAGCGCCGGATGGGCGACGTGAAGTGGCAGTACTCGCGCGTGGCGAGGCCGAAGTGGCCGAGGTCCTTGTGCAGGTAGCGGGCGCGGGGCATCGAACGCAGCACCAGCCGATGGATGAGCCGCTTGCGGGCGCCGTCGAGCGACAGCGTCAGGAGCCCTTGCAGGGCGCGGTGCGGCTGGTCGAGGCGGCCGAGCCGGGGCAGCCCGAGCGATCGCAGCATGGCGTCGAGCGCCTCGAGCTTGAGCGGGGTCGGGGGTTCGTGGATGCGGTAGAGCACGCCCGCGCCGCGCACGTCACCGGCCTCGCCGACGCAGCGGTTGGCGAGCAGCATGAACTCCTCGATGAGTTGGTGGCTCTCGAGCGACTCGCGCCGCTGCATCTCGATCGTGCGGCCGTCCTCGTCCACCACCGCCTTGATCTCGGCGGTCTCGATCGCCAGTGCCCCGACGGCGTGCCGCCGGCGGCGGAGCGCCCGCGCGAGCGCGGCGAGGGTCTCGATGTCGGCCTGCAGCGGAGCCGACAGCGGCGTCTCGCCGTCGAGGGCCGCCTGCACCTGCTCGTAGGAGAGCGAGGCCCGGCTGCGGATCACGGTGGCCGCGAAGCGGTACTCGTGCAGCGCCCCGGTGTCGTCGAGCGTCACGATCACCGACAGCGCCAGCCGGTCCACGCCGTCGCGCAGCGAGCACAGGTCGGCGGACAGGCGCTCGGGCAGCATCGGCACGACGGCGCCCGGCAGGTAGACGCTGGTGCCGCGCAGGCGCGCCTCGTCGTCGAGGGCGCTGCCGGGGCGCACATAGTGCGAGACGTCCGCGATGTGGATGCCGACCTCGAACCGGCCGCCGGGCGCCGGCCGCACCGAGAGCGCGTCGTCGTGGTCGCGCGCGGCCGCCGGGTCGATGGTGACGACGTTCGCCTCGCGCAGGTCGAGCCGCCCGCGGCGCTCGTGCGCGCCCGGCTCGTGGAACGCCGCCGCCTCCTGCTCGGCCTCGCGCGGGAAGTGGGTGCGGATGCGGAACTGCGACAGCACGGCCGGGACGTCCCACTGCGGACGGTCCTCAGCGCCGAGCACCTCGATCAGGCGCGCCTCGCCCTCCCAGCCGACCTCGGCGA
>CAZMQP010000377.1:0-2955 GCA_964568385.1 uncultured bacterium | reverse complement strand
CGAGGATCCTGCTGGTCGAGGACAACGAGATGAACCGCGACATGCTGTCGCGCCGGCTGGCCCGGAAGGGCTACGAGGTCGAGATGGCGTTCGACGGCCGGGCCGGCGTCGAGATGGGGCGCGCGGGGACGTACGACCTCATCCTCATGGACATGAGCCTGCCGGAGATCGACGGCTGGGAGGCGACGCGGCAGCTGCGCGCCTCGCCCGAGGCGAAGGACGTGCCGATCATCGCGCTGACGGCGCACGCGATGGCGGGCGACCGCGAGAAAGCGCTCGAGGCGGGCTGCAACGACTACGACACCAAGCCGATCGAGCTCGACCGGCTGCTGGGCAAGATGGCGGCGCTGCTCGGCGGAGGCGCCGGCGCGTGAGCCACTCCGCACCGGGAAGCAACCCCGTCGCCGCCCTGCGCCACGACCTGCGCACGCCCGTCAACCACATCGTCGGCTACGCCGAGATGCTCATCGAGGACCTCGGCGGCCCGGAGCACGAGGCGAGGCGGAAGGCGCTCGAGGGGACGATCGCGGCCGCCCGCGAGGCGCTGCGCGCGATCTCGCTCGTGCTGGCGCCGACGCGGGACGCGCTCGACCCCGGGGAGCTGACCGGGCTCTACCAGCAGCTCGAGGTGCCGCAGCGGCGCATCCTCGACGCGGTGCAGGCGCTGCTCGGGGCGGCGGGCGAGATCCCGACGGCCACCTTCGCGGACGACCTGCGGAAGATCGAGGAGGCGGCGGGGCGGCTGGTGCCGAAACCGGTGCGGCCGGCGGCGCCCGCGGCGGACACCGCGGCATCCGGCGCCGGGAAGGCCCGGGTGCTGGTCGTGGACGACGAGGCGGGCAACCGCGATCTCCTGGCGCGGCGCCTGCAGCGCGAGGGCTACGGCACCGTGACCGCCGAAGGCGGACGCGAGGCGCTCGCCAAGGTGACCCAGGAGCCCATCGACGTCGTCCTGCTCGACGTGATGATGCCGGACCTCGACGGGCTCGCGGTGCTGGAAGCCCTCAAGGCGGACCCCGGCACGCGCGACATCCCCGTCATCATGATCTCGGCGCTGGACGACCTGTCGTCCATCGCGCGCTGCATCGAGGCGGGCGCGGTGGACTACCTCCCCAAGCCGTTCGAGCCGGTGATCCTGCGCGCGCGGCTCGCGGCGACGCTGGTCGAGAAGCGGTTCCGCGACCAGGAGCGCGAGCTGGTGCGCGCGCTCGGCATCGTGACGGCGGCGGCGAGCGCGGTGGAGGCGGGGGCGTACCGGGCCGGCCAGCTGGGCGAGGTCGCGCAGCGCTCGGACGCGGTCGGCCGGCTGGCGCGCGTCATGGACCGGATGGCGACGGAGGTGGGCGAGCGCGAGGCGCGGCTGCGCTCGCGCCTCGAGAGCCTGCGCGCCGAGATCGGCGAGGCGCGCTCGACGCAGGAGTTCCCCGCGCAACAGCAGGACGACCACCTCGGCACCGGCCAGATGTTCGCCGGACGCTACCTGATCGAGACGGTGCTGGGCCGCGGCGGCATGGGCACCGTGTACAAGGCGAAGGACACCGAGCTGGGCGAGGTGCTGGCCATCAAGACCCTGCGCCCCGAGCTGGTGGCGGACGACGATTCGCGCGAGCGGTTCAAGGACGAGATCCGCCTGACGCGGCGCATCACGCACCGGAACGTGGTGCGCACCCACGACTTCGGCGAGACGCACGGGCTCTGGTACATCACGATGGAGTACGTCGAGGGGCTGACGGTGCGCGAGCTGCTCGACTCGCGCGGCACCCTCGGCGTGGAGCCGGCGCTCGCGATCGGCACCCAGCTCGCCGAGTCGCTGAGCGTGGCGCACGCGATCGGCGTGATCCACCGCGACATCAAACCGCAGAACCTGCTGCTCGACGCCGAGGGCGTGCTGAATGTGATGGACTTCGGCGTGGCGCGCCTGGCCGAGAGCACGGCGCGGCACACGCAGGCGGGGATGATCGTGGGCACGCCGGCGTACATGAGCCCCGAGCAGCTGATGGGCGAGAACGTGGACGCGCGCAGCGACCTCTACGCGGTCGGCGTGGTGCTGTTCGAGCTGCTGACGGGCCGGCTGCCGCTGGACGGCCCGAACGTGATGGGACTGTTCGCGAAGGTGCTGGCCGAGGAACCGGCGCGACTGCGGTCGCTGGCGCCCGAGGTGCCGGCGCCGCTCGACGAGCTGGTGATGCAGCTGCTGGCCAAGCGCCCGGAGGACCGGGTGCCGAGCGCGACCGTCCTGCTGGAGCGCCTCCAGGCCCTGGCGTAGTAGACTTCCCCGATGCTGGCCGCCCTGCTCACCGGCTTCCTGGCCGGCGCGCTGCACGTCTGGTCCGGTCCCGACCATCTCGCCGCCATCGCGCCGCTGGCGCTCCAGCAGCGGCGGCGCCCATGGCTCGTGGGCGTGCGCTGGGGCGTCGGGCACTCCACCGGCGTCGCGATCGTGGGCGTGCTCTCGCTGGCGCTGCGGGAGGTCCTCCCCGTCGAGCGGCTCTCCGAGTGGGGCGAACGGCTGGTCGGCGTGATGCTGATCGGCATCGGGCTGTGGGGCGTCCGCCGCGCGCACGCGACGCACGTGCACCTGCACCGTCACACGCACGACGGTATCGCGCACGCGCACGCGCACGTGCATGCGGACCGGGCGCCGCACGAGACGCCGGCGGCGCACGGGCACGCGCACGCGGCGGTCGGCATCGGCGTGCTGCACGGCCTGGCGGGCTCCTCCCACTTCCTCGGCGTGCTCCCCGCGCTGGCGCTGCCGACGATGGGCGCCGCGGCCGGCTACGTCGGGATGTTCGCGGCGGGGACGGTCGCCTCGATGGGTGTCTTCGCGGGGCTGATGGGTGCGCTGGCGGCGCGGCCCGCGTTCCACGGCGACACCGCGTACCGCTGGCTGCTTGGCCTCACGGCCGCCGCGGCGATCGCGGTGGGCGTGCTGTGGCTGGTCATCGCCGCCGG
>CAZMQP010000376.1:0-2959 GCA_964568385.1 uncultured bacterium | reverse complement strand
CGACGACAACGTGCGTGGCTGGGCCTGTACGCGTCGAGTCTCGCACCGTCCCCGACGCATCCGGCATGGCGCACGAGAGCCCCGCGCCACACACCACCGCAGCAGTCCGACGGACGCCGACCGTAGCGCTATCGGCGCTCTGAGCCTGGCACGGCGATGGCCAGGACAGCAGCACCACGATCGCCACGACCCCACCTAGTGCATGGATAGCAACGCGCCGCTCCACCGGCCCCCCGGAGATGCTTCCCCTGCTCGAGCGCGAGCCGACTTGCTGCCGCTGCCCATCAAGATAGAGCGGCGGCCCCACCGTCGCCTCCGGGCTGCCGCCAGCGTTACCGGCCGTCGTCAGGCGGCACCTTCCCCGCGCCCCAGATCCGCCGTGAGTCCACGCGTGCCGAGGGCCGTCGGCCCCGACGCGCCGGCTCGAGGCGAACGCGCGTCAACTCGCGCTGGAGCGTGAGGTCGCGGCGGATGGGAACGGTGCTGGTCTTCATGTGCGACAAGGGCATCGAGCGCTGGATTCAGTGTCAGCCCGGGCGCCCGACCGCGTGACGCGAGCCTGTGCCGTCGCTGTTCGAACGATTGCGGCGGCGGTCATCGGCAACAGGCATCGTGAGGTAGCCGCTATCGGTGCGCGCTGGCGGTACCGGCGAACTGCTGAAGCGATGCCCGGAGTTCCATGCTCCGCTGGCGCATCGTCGACGGCGAGAGAGGGTGCCCGCTGCAGACCAGGAACTCGCCGAGCATCCCGGATCTCGCGGTGTGCAGACGCGTGAGCGGAAGATCGAAGGCCTTCGCGAACGGCGACTCGAACGCGCGCTCCTCGACGGCGACGATCTCGTCGGGAGCGAACTCGAACGTCAAGGCGCGAGGGCGCGATGGACAGCACGCCGGCAGCCGTGAAGAGCGTGGGAGTGCGCACCCACGGCATCAGCCACCCCTGCAGGTGCGTCACGTCCGCGGGAAACACGTACGCCTGATCTCGATCACGATGCTCGGGTCCTCCTGGTCTACCCACCGCTTGGTCGTGCCGGGGCCGACTTCCGTGGTGCAGGGACGGGGTCGACGCGATCCCTGTCGTACGATGAAGCCGTGGCCACGTCCCCGCCACCCTGTATGGCCGGCCGCCTCAGCCGACGTTCGCCTGCCGCGCACCGATGGCGTGGTCTTCATGTGCCGCTGGAGCCCAGCGCGCTGCGAGAAGCACCGCTCGTGCCCTTCGGGATCGGCTACACCATGGCGTCGCGTGCCGAACGCTCTGTCCTCGGGTGCCTGCAGAACACGAGCGCCGGCTCTCACCGCGCGCCGGAAGTGGTCGTCGATTCCGCTGCGGAGGGTCACGACCAGGCACTGTGTCGCCTGCCCGAGCGCACGTGGATTGCGCTAGGCGGATGTCGGGCAACCCATCATGACCGCGCTGGTGCCCAAGCGCATACCGGCGTGTTGCAGCTTGCCGCCCGTGCTGAGCCTGCGAGCGCCGCATGGCCGAGTGCCGAGCGACTTGGAGTGGAACGCCATCGCTCGGCTCAGGTCCTGGTCATCGAGGTACGGGATCAACGACATGGCGCCCGCCCCTCAGCATTCCGCCCACCCGACGTGCGCCCTGCACCAGCGGTCGCGAGGATGTACCCCGCGCCTCAGGGCAGCCCAACAGTCACTTCCGCGGTGCGGCACGTGACACCGCACCGAGGCCCGTTGAGGCGATGCTCCTCGTACATCACCGAATCGATCTCATGCAGCACCGTCCCGCCCGTGGTCGTGACGCGTACCCAGACATGCGTCGCCGTCACCCCAGGGAAGATGCGATCCGTCGCGCAGCCGGCCGGACCAACGGGACACGCACCGGTGAGTACTGGTGGCTGATCCGGTCCGACTGTCGAGAGCTCCACGGTGAAGTCACCGACCGGTGCAGTCTCGAGATGCACGAGGATCCCGGACGTGCAGCCAAGGAGCGTGCAGGGCCCGTCCGCCGAGTCACACGCCGTCGCCGACGGGAGAGCCCCCAGCGCGAGAAGAACACCACCGGTGAGAAGGTGTCGGCGCCATCGCGGGCTCAGGGCTCCCGCCAGGGATCTCGTCATTAGCGCCCGCCGCCCTCCACTCGCCTGTTGGCCGCGATCCCGGCCACGCGTGAGGCTGCGCGGCGGCCGTTCATGTCATTCGCGACGACGGGGCCGCCGCGTGCTGCCACTATCATAGAGCGGCGGCCCGTCCCGCCGTGCTGGATACCATGCGTTCTCGTACACCGCCGATCTCGACCCGCTCCGCGGCATCGGACACCTCCTCGCGTCTCGTCAGGTGGGAGTGTCGACCAGAGTGGAGCGAGATCCGCGGCCAGCACTAGCCGTCGTCAGGCAGCCGGCTGCTGGCGCGCTGCCGGTGTGCCGGTGGCATCAACCGAGACGACCGCAGCATGCCGGGCCCCCACAATAGGAGCACCAGGACGAACGCGAGCAGCACGTAGGCATCCAGCCACAAGAGCACTCGAAGCGAAGGCGGGTTCCCCAAGAGCGCGAAGACGAACCCGATCACCATGAGCCCGAGCGGACTGCAGCTCAGGAGCGCGACTCCGCGACGCCCGTCTCGCCAGAGCACCCACGTGAGCAGGATGCTCGCCAGCGGAACGGCGGCGCCGAGGATGGACACCGCCGACTCAAAGGGCGGCGTACCGGCGCGGTCGGTCACGCCCATCCGCAGCACCAAGCCGATCGCGGCGATCGAGACAAGGGCGCCAACGACCGCGAGCCATCGAATCACCGCTACCTCTCGTCCGCGCAGGTTCAGGTCTGCCTCACGTGCGGCGGTGCCGTGGCCGTCCAGTTGGTTGCGGCGGCGGGAATCCCCGCGACCGTCCCCGCCCGGAACCCAGTCAACCGCCGGCCGCGCAGGCGCTTCGGCCTCAGATCCCCGGAGGAGGTCCATGCCGCCTGACGCTCTGCGGCGCACCTCTACACCGGGT
>CAZMQP010000375.1:0-2992 GCA_964568385.1 uncultured bacterium | reverse complement strand
CTCGCCCGGGCCGCGGCTGCCGATGCCGCCGGCCTGGCGCTCGAGATGCTTCCACATGCCGAGCAGGCGCGGCAGCGTGTACTCGAGCTGCGCCAGCTCGACCTGCAGCCGCGACTCCCGCGTGCGGGCGCGCCGGGCGAAGATGTCCAGGATCAGCTCGCTGCGATCCACCACCTTCACGTTCAGCGCCTTCTCGAGGTTGCGCCCCTGCGCCGGCGACAGGTCATCGTCGAAGATCGCCATCTCGGCGCCGGTGGCCTCGCACATCGCCTTGAGCTCCTCGACCTTGCCCTTGCCGAGGAACGTGGCGGCGTTGATGCCGCTGCGGCGCTGCACGAGCCGGTCCACGACCGTGGCGCCGGCGGTGTCGGCGAGCAGCGCCAGTTCGTCGAGGGAGCGCTCGAGGTGCTCCTTCTCGCGGCCGCCGTGGCCGACGAGCACGGCGCGCTCGACGACGGGCGGACGCTTGACCTCGAAGGAACCGGCCTTCATGAGCGGATCGCGATCTCGAGCTCGTACGGAGCGGGGGTGAGGTTCTCGATGCGGCCGTCGGCGTGCGCGACGACGAGGTCCTCGATGCGCACGCCGAGGCCCCGCGAGGGATAGTAGAGGCCCGGCTCCACCGACACGACGTGGCCGGCCGCCAGCGTGGTGGTGTTGCTGGGCGGTCCGGCGAGGCTCGGGCCCTCGTGCACGGCCAGGCCGACGCCGTGGCCGAGCCCGTGCACGTAGCCCTCGGAGAGCCCCGGCTGGCTGCGCGGCGTGGCATGGCCCTGGCGTTCGAACACGTCGCACACGGTCTCCTGGCCATCGCGGCAGGGCTTGCCGAGCGCGATCCACGCCATCGCCGCGTCGAACGCCTCGCGGCACTGGGCGTACAGCGTGGCCAGGGGTTCCGGCGCGGCGCCGAGGCAGAACGTGCGCGTCATGTCGGTGTGGTAGCCGCCGCCGGCCTCGCCCGGGAAGATGTCGATCAGGATCGGCTGGCCGGCCCGCACCTCGTCGGCATCGTTGCCGCGGTTGTGCGGTACGCCGGCGTCGCGGCCCATGGCCACGATGCTCTCGCCGTCCTCGCCGAGGCCATGCTCGGCGAACGTGCGCTGCAGCAGCGAGCGGATGCGCCCGAGGGTGGCCACCTCGCCGGCCTCGTCGCGGAATCGCTCCCCGTCGCGCCGCAGCGCGCCGAGGTAGTCGCGGGCGCGGGTCATGGCCGCGACCGCGCCGCGCGAGCAATGGCGGATCTTGTCGAGTTCGTCCGCCGACTTGGTCGCGCGTGCCTGCGACAGCACGCCGGGCTGCCGGGCGTCGATCTCGAGGCCGGGGGCCAGCGCGCGCAGGCGGTCGAGCAGCGCGTAGCTCCACCCGATCGAGGCATCGCCCGAGACCGCGATGCGCCCGGAGACCCCGAGCGCCTGGAGCTGGCCGGCGAGCAGTTCGGCATAGGCGCCTGCGGCCGACTCGGCGCTCTTCAGCTTCTGCAGGAATCCGAGCTCGGCGTAGCTCAGCGCCTCGCCCTCGACGAGCGCGGCCTGGTCGCGCTCCATGGGGTCGTGCAGGATCCGCGCGCGGCCGTCCGCGGTGCGCAGGTACACGCCGTGATGGATCTTCTGACCGGTCGCGTAGTAGAAGGCCGGGTCGTAACGGTCGTACGCCAGCACGACCAGGGCCGAGAGGCCGTGTTCGCGAAGCAGCGTGTCGAGGTCGGAGCGCAAGGCTTCCTCCGGAGGAGGGGGGGGGCGCGCGGGGCGGTGCGCGAGGGTGCGGCGAACGCGGAAGCCTACGCCAGCGCGGGGTCCCGCGTGAAGCGCGGAGGGCTCACGGCTCCACCCAGGCGCCCGAGGGCCGTGCCGGGCGCTGGGCCCAGCCCATCACCAGGTACCCGAACGCGAAGCCGCCGATGTGGGCCCACCACGCCACTCCGCCCGCCCCCCCGCCCACGGCCGAGAAGGCGCCCGAGAGGAACTGGAAGACGAACCACAGCCCCAGCACCAGCAGGGCGGGCAGCGCGATGATCTGGAAGAAGAAGAACACCGGCACGAGCGTGACCACCCGGGCGCGCGGGAACGCGCGGGCGTAGGCGCCCAGCACGCCGGCGATGGCCCCGCTGGCGCCGACCGTGGGCAGCGGCGAGTACGGGTTGAAGAACGCGTGCGCGAGCGCGGAGGCGAGTCCGGCGACGAGATAGAAGCCGAGGAAGCGCACGTGGCCGAGCCGGTCCTCGATGTTGTCGCCGAAGATCCACAGGTACCACATGTTCCCCAGCAGATGGAGCCAGCCGCCGTGCATGAACATGGAGGTGAACAGGGTGACGCCCGTGGCCGCCGGGTCGCCGAGGCCGGCGAACACGGCCGACAGGCGGGCGGGCACGAACCCCCACGCGAAGAAGAAGTCACGCAGGCCGTCCCCCTGTGCCAGCTGGTTCAGGAAGCCGGCCACATTGAGCACGACGAGCGTGCGCGTGACCACGGCGGTCCGCTGGGTGGGGTTCTCGTCGCGAAGGGGGATCATCGGGCGTTCCGCAGTGGTCCGGCGGGGCGGTTGACGGCCCCTTGCACGGGTCCTGAACTTGGCCGAACATCAGGCGACTTCGCATGCATCTCCGCGGCACCCGCGGCATCCAGACGGGTGCCGACGCAGCATATCAGGCTTCTTCGAGAGGGAGAGTCCCATGGGCAGCGCCATCGCAGTGACCGATCAGACGTTCGAGTCCGTCGTGCTCCAGAGCAGCGAGCCCGTGCTCGTGGACTTCTGGGCCCCCTGGTGCGGGCCCTGCCGCGCCGTCGCGCCCACGGTCGAGGCCATCGCGCAGGAGTACGCCGGCAAAGTGAAGGTCGTGAAGGTGAACACGGATGAGTCCGGTGAGGTCGCCATGAAGCTCGGCGTCACCTCGATCCCGACGCTCATGGTGTTCAAGGGCGGCGAGATGGTGGAGCGCGTCGTCGGCAACCGGCCCAAGGCCGACCTCGTGTCGCTGGTGACCAAGCACATCTGA
>CAZMQP010000374.1:0-3003 GCA_964568385.1 uncultured bacterium | reverse complement strand
CGGCGGCGATCTCGGCCGCCGCGCCCTCCCCCTGCACCCGCACCGGCGCCAGCACCAGCGCGATGCCGGGCCAGCGCTGGCGCAGCACCTTGACCATGTCGCGCACGGCGGCGCCGACGGGCGAGGTCACGAGCCCGATGCGGCGCGGGTAGGCCGGCAGCGGCCGCTTGCGCGACGCCTCGAACAGCCCCTCGGCGTGCAGCTTGCGCTTGAGCGCCTCGAGCTGCAGCAGCAGCGCGCCGAGGCCGGCCGGCCGCAGCTGGCGCGCGATGAGCTGATAGCGTCCCTGCGGCGGGTACACGTCGATGCCGCCCAGCGCCTCGACCTCCTGCCCCTCGCGCAGTTCGAACGAGAGCCGCATCGCCTGCTGCTTCCACATCACGCAGTCGAGCTTGGCGAGCGTGCCCTCCTTGAGCGCGAAGTACACGTGGCCGCTGGCGGCGCGCTTGAGGCCGGACACCTCGCCGCGCACCCAGATCTCGGGGAAGTGGTCGGTCAGCAGCCCGCGCACCGCGGCCGTGACCTCGGTCACGGTCAGGATGCGGTCGTCGGGCTCGGGCAGCAGGCTCACGCGCTGCGCCCCGACTGGCGCTCGGCGGCGATGACCGTGCTGAGCACCACCATCGCCACCGTCATCGGGCCGACGCCGCCCGGCACCGGCGTGATCGCCGAGGCCACGTGGCGGACCGACTCGAAGTCCACGTCGCCCGTCAGGCGCGGGCGCTTGCCGCCCTCGGCCGGCAGGCGGTGGATGCCGACGTCCACCACCACCGCGCCCGGCTTGACCCAGTCGGCCGTGACCATGTGGGGCCGGCCCACCGCCGCCACCAGCAGGTCGGCCTCGCGCGCCAGGCGCTGCAGGTCGGGGCCGCTCGCCGAGTGCCCGATGGTCACGGTCATGTCGCAGCCCTTGGCCGACAGCAGCGTGGCCATGGGCCGCCCCACGATGTGCGAGCGGCCGAGCACCACGGCGTGCCGGCCGGCGAGCGGGATCTCGTGGTGGCGCAGCAGCCGCAGCACCCCGAACGGCGTCGCGGGCACGAACCCCGGCAGTCCGAGCGCGAGGCGCCCGGCGTTCTCGGGATGGAAGCCGTCCACGTCCTTGTGCGGCGGGATGGCCTCGAGCACCGCCTGGCCGTCGGCCGGCGGCGCCAGCGGCAGCTGCACGAGGATGCCATGCACCGCGTCGTCGGCCCCGAGCGCGCGCACGCGCGAGACCACCTCGGCCGTCGGCGTGCCGGCGGGCAGCGTCACCCGCTGCACGGCGATGCCCGCCTCGGCGCACGCCTCGCTCTTCTTGCGCAGGTAGACCTGCGAGGCCGGGTCGTCGCCGACCGAGACCAGGGCCAGCGCCGGCTGGATGCCGGCGTCGAGCAGCGCCTGCGTGCGCAGGCGGCACTCGATGGCGACCGCGTCGGCCGGCTCGGCGCCGGTCAGGAGCCGGGCGCCGGCCTCGCGTGCGCCCGCGGCGCCGGGCTTGGCGTACGGGATCTGCAGGCGCTGGATCGACGCGGCGCGGCCGGTGGCGTCGTCCACCTGCACCAGCACCGCGTTCAGGCGCAGGTCGCCCTCGGCGGGCGTGAGCCGCTCGGGCAGCTGGGTGAGGAACCGCTTGAGGGCGCCGCGCCGGTCCATGCCGATCACCGACTCGAACCCGCCCGTCATCCCGGCGTCGCAGAGGAACGCGGTGCCGCCGGGCAGGATGCGCTCGTCGGCGGTCTGCACGTGCGTGTGCGTGCCCACCACCAGGCTGGCGCGCCCGTCGAGATGCCAGCCGAGGGCGATCTTCTCGGCCGTGGTCTCGGCGTGCACGTCCACCAGGATGACCGGCGTCTGCGTGCGCAGCGCCGCCACCGCCTGGTCGGCGGCGCGGAACGGGTCGTCGGCCTCGCGCATGAACACCCGGCCGAGCAGGTTGACCACGCCGACCAGCGTGCCGTTGGAGGCGCGGAACGTGCGCCAGCCCTCCCCCGGCGTGCCGGGCGGCAGGTTGGCCGGCCGCACGAGGCGCGGCTCCTCGGCGATGTACTCCATGGAGTCCTTCTTGTCCCACAGGTGGTTGCCGCCCGTGAGCACGTCGCAGCCCGCCGCGAACAGGTCCTTCGCGACCTCGCGTGTGACGCCGAAACCGGCGGCGCTGTTCTCGCAGTTGCACACCACCAGGTGGACGCCGAGCCGCTGGCGCAGGTCGGGCAGCACACCCTTGAGCACGTCGCGTCCGGGCGAGCCGATGACGTCGGCGATGAAGAGCAGGTGGGTCAACGGGGCCTCCGCGTCGCGGCGGCCCGGGGCCGCCACTGATGCACGTCCATGCGCACGCATCCGCGCGCGTCGAATGTCACACCCTCGGCCGAGAGCCGCAGGCGCTGGGTGATGCCGCCCTCGGGACTCAGCCGCGTCAGGCTCAGCTTGCCGCCCGCCGCCAGCACACGATGCCACGGCAGCGGCGTTCCTGCCGGAAGGGCCCGCAGCGCGTAGCCGGCCACCCGCGGCGCATGCGGCAACCCGGCCATCGCCGCCACCTGGCCGTAGGTGGCGACGCGGCCATGCGGGATGCGCCGGACCACCGCATGGATGCGGGTGTAGGCGTTGGCCGGCGGGTCCACGCGCTCGCGCAGGCGGCGCCGCGCCGGAGCCGTTCGGGCCGCCATCTACTTGGCGTGGTCCACGGCGCGCGTCTCGCGGATCACCGTGACGCGGATCTGGCCGGGGTAGGTGAGCTCCTTCTCGATGCGCCGCGCCACCTCCTCGGCGAGCCCGTGCGCGCGCGCGTCGTCCACCTTCTGGTGCTCGACCATGATGCGGATCTCGCGGCCGGCCTGGATGGCGTAGCTCTTCTCGACGCCGGGGAACGTGTTGGCGATCCGCTCGAGCGCCTCGAGCCGCTTGATGTAGATCTCGAGGCTCTCGCGCCGCGCGCCCGGGCGGGCGCCCGAGATGGCGTCGGCCGCCGACACCAGCACCGGCCACAGGCTGCCGCCGGCGTAGTCGTCGTGGTGGTAG
>CAZMQP010000373.1:0-3014 GCA_964568385.1 uncultured bacterium | reverse complement strand
CGAGGTTCGTCGTCTTTCCGCTCAGGCCGGCCCCGTAGTAGACCAGCTTGGCGTTGATCTCCTTGCCCGAATAGCTCACGACGACCACGGTCGGTCTCCTTCCCTTGTGGTGACCCCACCCCTTCGCGAGGGAGTTCCCATGGAGCCCCTTGCCGCCCTTTCTCCACAGGGACCTCGAGTGCCCGCGCCTTTCGGCGCGAGCCGGATGGGGTCGCCACACTGGTTCGAGGCCCGGCCGGTCGCCGCATCCCGGAGGGACGCGCACTTGGGATCGGACCGGTGACGACTCCAGACTGGGGATGCTATCGGCCCTGTTCGTGGGGAGCTTGACGGGTTTCTCACGGCGGCCGGCGGGGGCTCCGGAACCCCCATGACCCCGCACGCCGCGCCGCCCCGGGCGGGGGCGGCGCGGCGCGGAGGCAGGCCCGGCGGAGCGGCTCAGGCCGTCGTGGCGGCCTTCTCGCGGACGATCCAGATGCCCGGCCGCTCGTGTAGCTGGGTCTGGATGCGGCCCTCCTCCTGCGAGTAGTGCGACAGGAAGATGCGCTTGAGGTCGGCGGCCTCGGCGCTCGGGAAGTAGCGCCGCTGGCGCGTGAACATCTCGTCGCGGTCCGAGTACACGAACGCCGTGACCTCGGTGACGCGCTCGAACTGGTCCTGGGCGTAGGCCGCCTCGGGCGAATCCTCCATGTCGAGCCACAGCGAGGCGCGCGGCTGGGTGACCTCGAAGTCGTGTCGCGAGGCCATCAGGTGCTCCCACAGCCCGAAGATCTCGATCGGGACGTAGCGCACCTGCGGCGCGCCCTTGGAGCCGCGCTTGCGCAGCTCACAGCGGATGAGCTTCTGACTGGACATGGATGGTTCCCTCCCCCATGTGCGGAGGACCCGGCGTCCGCTCGGCCGACCGGCCGCCCGCCCCGCGAGTCCGCGTGCCCCGGCATGGTAGCGCCCCCGGGCCGCTATCGCCATGGCGAGTCGGGGCTTGGGCGGCGGCGCGGGCATCCCTTGACACCCCCCCGCAGCGGCTCCTACGGTCCGACTCGGACCGGTGGTGCCGGTCGGAGGGCCCCACCGCGGAGTGCGTCCATGAGGGACGCCGCGCGTCCCGAGGAGAGGCATGTCCCGACTCGTCTACGGCTGGCTCACCAGCTTGATCGCCGGCATGCCCATGTGGCTCGGCTACCTGCTGGCGGACGCCTTCACCGAGATCCACTACCGGTGCTTCCCGGCGCGCCGGCACGGCGCCCTGGCGAACCTGGCGGTGATCATGCCGCGCGCCTCCCGCCGCGACCGCGTCAGGATCGCCCGGGCCATGATGCGGTCCTACAACCGCATGATGTTCGAGTTCTTCCGCCTCCCCCACCTGTCGCGCCAGGAACTGCTCGCCTCGGTCGAGGTCGTGGGCAAGGAGCACCTCGACCGCGCCCTCGAGCGCGGGCGCGGCTGCATCATCGCCTCCACCCACATCGGCAACTGGGAGCTGGCGGCCGTGATGGTGGCCCAGTGGGGCTACGCGCTGCACGCGGTGGCGGGCGTTCAGCTGGGGCGCTGGCTCTCGGGCGCGGTGCGCGACACCAAGAGCGAGCTCTCGATCACCACCGTCAGCCCCGAGGACGGCTTCCGCAAGCTCATCCGGGCGCTGGAGCACAACGACCCGGTGGCGCTGGTGGTGGACGGCGACATCTACCGCCACGGCACCGACGTCGAGCTGTTCGGCCGCGAGTACAGCTTCCCCGCCGGCCCGGGTGTGCTGGCGCAGCGCCTCGGCAGCCCCATCATCTGCGGCTACTGCGAGCGCGTCGCGCCGGGCCGCTTCCGCATCGTCATCGAGCCGGCGCTCGAGCCGACGCAGTTCGCCACCACCGCCGAGCTCAACCAGGCCGTGGCCCACACCATCGAGCGCCACATCCGCGGACACCTCGACCAGTGGTGCATCTTCCGCCCCATGTTCCGCGGGCATCCCTCGGAGGCGGACGAACCCGCCGGCGAGCCGAGGCGCGCGGGCGCATGAGGATCGGCATCGTCACGCAGTCGTACTACCCGCGCTACGGCGGCGTGACCGAACACGTGCACGCGCTCGCCGTCGAGCTGCGCCGGCGCGGCCACGAGGTCACCATCCTCACCAGCCGCTTCCGCAGCGGCGAGTCGGGCGACCAGACGGGCGTGCGGCGCATCGGCTACAACATCCTCATCCCGTTCAACCGCGCGTTCGTGGACTGCACCATCGGCTGGGGCCTGAAAGGCCAGCTCAAGCGCGCCATCCGCGAGCTCGACCTCGACGTCGTGCACGTGCACTGCCCCACCGCGCCGACGCTGCCGGTGTTCGCGCTGCAGGTGAGCGACCGGCCCACGGTCGGCACGTTCCACTCGACCGGCGGCCGCACCGCGCTGCAGGACCTGTTCCATCCGCTGCTGGGCCCGCTGATGGCCCGCCTCGATGCGAAGATCGCCGTGAGCACGACCGCCGCGCAGACCGCCGAACTCTACTACCCCGGCCCCTACCATCTCATCCCCAACGGCGTGGACATCGAGCGCTTCCACCCGCTGGTGCCCCCGTTCGCCGAGTGGCGCGACCCCGACAAGATCAACATCCTGTTCGTGGGCCGGCTCGACCCGCGCAAGGGCGTGCAGGACCTGATCGGCGCCATGCCCGAGGTGATCGAGCGCACCGACGGCCGCGCCCGCCTGCTGGTGGTGGGCGACTCCTACCTGCGGCCGCAGGTCGAGGCCGAGGTCCCGGGCGCCGCCCGCCGCCACGTGCACTTCCTCGGCCACGAGCGCCGACCTGCCGCGCTGGTACGCCACCGGCGACATCTTCTGCTCGCCGGCGACCGGCAACGAGAGCTTCGGGATCGTGCTCGTCGAGGCCATGGCCGCCGGCCGTGCGGTGGCCTGCTCCGACATCCCCGGCTACCGCACGGTGGTCACCCCCGGGCGCGACGCCGCGTGCTTCCCGCCCGGCGACGTGCGCGCCATCGCCCGCACGCTGGCGCAGCTCGCCGAGGATCCGGCGC
>CAZMQP010000372.1:0-3043 GCA_964568385.1 uncultured bacterium | reverse complement strand
AGGGCGCCGTGGTCCCAGTCGAGCTCGTAGGCCGGCTGGCGGAACGAGACGCCGCCGGGCAGGAAGCTCGCCGCCCCCTCGGGCAGGGCGCCCGGCGCCGCCTCGGGCGGGAAGCGGCCGGTGGCCTCGAACTGCGCGTAGGCGGCGCCACGCACGACGTGGAAGTCGTTCATGACCTGCGCCGCCACCGCCTGCCGCCGGTACGACGCCACCGCCGGCAGCGACAGCCGCACCAGCACCGACACGATGGTGAGCACCGTGAGCAGCTCCACCAGCGAGAAGCCGCGGCTCGCGCGGGACCGGATCACTGCGCCCTCCCGGCGGGTCCCGCCGCCTGCGTCAGCAGCCGCCGCAGCGGCCGCCGCGCCAGCGAGTCGGCCTTGGAGTCGTAGGTGATGCGCGCGCGGCCGCTGCCGGCCGCGAGTGCGTAGTCGCTGTCGCCGAGCCGGCGGTACTCGACGCCGCGCACCGGCGGGCCCGCCTCGTGCGGCGTGGCGGGCGCCACACCCTTCTGCGCGCGGTAGCCCTCGATGCGCTCGGCCTGCACCGCCACCGCCATCTCCCAGCCCTTCACGTAGTACTCGTAGGTGGGCGCCGGCGGCACGTCGAACCGGATCCACTCCGGGTCGCCGAGCCACAGGTAGGCGTTGAACCCGCACAGCGCCAGCAGCAGCAGACCCTTGCGCGGATCGCGGCGCGTGCCGCGCCGGCGCGACTCGGCCGCCTCGCGCTGACGCGCCTTGGTCTCCTCGCGCACCATCACGTCGGCCACGGCCGCCTCGGCCTCGCGGCGCGCGCGCGCGTGCGCCTCGGCCTCGGGGTCGTGCGATGGAGCGCGGAGCGGCTGGGCCATGCGGGGCGATCTCCTGCCGGGGTCGGCGGCGGTGAGGGTCCCGTGCACGACTCGGCGGCTCGGCGGCCGCCTTGAGCCGCAGCGGGAGCGGCTGTTAGCGTGCCTCGCCGCACGCGCGCCGCCCCTGGGCGCGCCACAGACCCAGCCCGAACCGCCGCGGGGCCGCCCGTCGGCGGCTTTCGCCGTTCCCGCCCCGACCCGAGGAGCCCCGTGACCACCGCCGACGTGTTCCTGAGCGACCCGCTCGCCGAGCAGATCGCGCGTCATGCCGGGCGCAGTCCCGAGGCGCGCGAGCTGCTCGACCTGCTCCGCGACGGCTGGGGGCGGAACGATGCCGCCAACGCCCCGCGGCGCGTGGCGGTGCGCGGGCTGGCGGGCTCGGCGCGCGCCTACCTGGTGTCGTGGCTGCAGCGCGAGCTCGGCCGCCCGGTGCTGTGCGTCGTGCCCCACCGCCGCGAGCGGCGCGGCGAGGGCCGCGACCCCGAGGTGTTCGAGTCCTTCCGAGACGACCTCGAGTACTTCCGCGGCCGTGGCGCGCTGCTCGCCTTCCCCGAGCCCGACACCGCGCCCTACGACGACGCCTCGCCCCACCCGGCGGTCACCGCCGAACGGCTCGAGGTGCTGGCGCGGCTGGCCGCCGCCTGCGACGGCACCGCGCCCTTCGACGGCGTCATCCTCACCACCGTGCGCGGGGTGCTGCAGAAGCTGCCGCGGCGCGAGCGCCTGGCGCGCGCCAGCATCGAGCTGCGCGTGGGCGACGAGCGCGACCCGGCCGCGCTCACCGAGCAGCTCGTGTACATGGGCTACGAGCGCTTCCCCGAGGTCGAGGCGGTGGGGCACATGGCCCGGCGCGGCGGCATCCTCGACGTGTGGGCGGCGGGGCAGGGCGATCCGCTGCGCATCGAGTTCGACGGCGACACCATCGCGTCGCTGCGGCGGTTCGACGCCGGCACCCAGCGCTCGCTCGAGAAGCTGGCGGCCACGCGGCTGCTGCCGCGCTTCGAGACGCTGGTGGATCCGGCCGACGCGGCGGCCATCGCCGAGCGGCTGCGCGAAGCCGGCGACGAGAAGGCGCAAGGCGGGGCGGCGCTGTTCCACGAGGGCATGGAGCGCTTCGCCAGCTACTACGAGCCCGACCCCGGCACGCTGCTCGACTACCTGCCCGAGGGGACCGTGGTGGTGATCGAGGACCCCGACGCGCTCGCCGAGCGCGCCGAGGCGCTCGACGCCGAGGTGCAGCGCCGCTTCGAGGAGGTGCGCGCCCACTACCCGCTGGTGTCCACCCCGGCCCAGCTGTTCCTGCCGGCGTCCGCGTGGACGCGGTTCGCACGCGAGCGCGAGGGCTGCGACCTCATGGGCGCCGTGGCGCAGTCCGGCGAGGCCAGGCGCTACGCGCGGCTGCTGGTGACCGACTGCCAGCCCGCCGAACCGCTGCACCGCTCGGTCGAGCGCCTGCGCGAGCACCTCGCGTTCCTGCAGGGCGAGGACATCGCTCCGGTGGTGCTGTGCGACAACACCGGCCAGCGCGACCGGCTCTCGGAGATGCTGGGCATCACCGGCGCCTCGCTCGGCGTGGGCGTGGTGAGCGCCGGATTCACGTGGCGGGGCGCCGGGCTCGCGGTGCTCACCGACCACGAGATCTTCGACCGCTACCGGCGACGGCGGCGGCGGGCGCGCCGCACCGGCGGCCTCACCGTGGCGGAGCTCGGCGCGCTCAAGCCCGGCGACTTCGTGGTGCACGAGGAGCACGGCGTCGGCGTGTACCGCGGCATGAAGCGGCTCACGCTGTCGGGCCAGGAGACCGACTGCCTCGAGCTGTCGTACGCGGGCAAGGACCTGCTGTTCGTGCCGGTGCACCAGCTGTCGCTCGTCTCGCGCTACGCCGCCGGCGAGGGCGCCAAGCCGCACGTGCACAGCCTGGGCTCGGCGCAGTGGCAGAAGACCAAGGCGCGCGCGCGCAAGGCCATCCAGGACATGGCCGAGGAGCTGCTGCGGGCCTACGCCGCCCGCCGCGCGCTGCCGGGCTACGGCTTCAAGCCCGACACCGTGTGGCAGCGCGAGCTCGAGGCCAGCTTCCCCTATGAGGAGACGCCCGACCAGCTCAAGGCGATCGAGGACGTGCGCGCCGACATGGAGGCCGAGTCGCCGATGGACCGGCTCATCTGCGGCGACGTCGGCTACGGCAAGACC
>CAZMQP010000371.1:2806-3053 GCA_964568385.1 uncultured bacterium | reverse complement strand
GGGCGCTGACCCAGGCCGTGCGCGACGCCGAGGGCGCCGCGATCGGCGCCGCGCGCTCGGCCGATGCCGCCACGCGCACCTACGCCGTCGAGACGCGCACCAGCGACCGCTCGGTGCCGTTCGAGTTCAAGGGCGTCGAGACGCGATGGGAGTACAGCGAGATCACGGGCGACCTGGTGCCGCGCTGGCAGCCGGCGGCGTGGGACACGGTGATCCCGCTGTTCCGCGAGGTCGTCGCCGCGCGCAC
>CAZMQP010000371.1:0-2796 GCA_964568385.1 uncultured bacterium | reverse complement strand
GCGAGTGGCGCGAGGCGGTCGAGCTGCTGCGCCTGCACGGCGTGCGCACGCGCGTGCTGACGCGCGCGCACCGCGACACCGCCGAGCGGGTGCGGGTGGTGCGCTGGCAGCTGGCGCCGCAGCCCTTCGAGGGCCGGGTCCGCGTGAGCGCCGACAGCCTCGTGGCCGAGCGCGCCCTTGGGGCGTTCCGCCCCGGCGACGTGTGGGTGCCGCTCGACCAGCCCGGCGCCGCGGTGGCGGTGCACCTGCTCGAGGCCGCCTCGCCCGACGGGCTGTTCCAGTGGGGGTCGCTGCACACGATCCTGCAGCGCAAGGAGTACGGCGAGAGCTACATGCTCGACCCGCTCGGCCGCTGGATGCTGGCCCGGGACGGCCGCCTGGCGGCCGAGTTCCGCGAGCGGCTGGCGCACGACCCGGCATTCGCCGCCGACCCCGGCGCCCGCGCCGACTTCTTCTACACGCGCTCGCCCTGGAAGGACCGCGAGCAGGGCCTGATGCCGTTCTCGCGCCTGCTCCGGCCGGTCCCCGAGGCCTCACTCGAGCCGCTGCCGGGGGCCGTTCCGGCGCCCGGACCCGCCCGGCGCTGAATCCCGCAAGTCTTTGTCAGGATTGACTTTTCCGGCAACTGCCGGGCGCATCGGAAGGCCCCTTCCGGCCCTCGCCTGTGCTAGCCTCGGTGCTCCGCCGCAGCCTCCCGCCCGGCCCCGAGCGACCCGCCATGCGAGTGATCCTGTTCCGACATGGGCCAGCCGGCGAGCGTGATCCGCTCCGCTGGCCGGACGACCGCCAGCGCCCCCTGAGCGACAAGGGCATGGGGCGCACGCGCGCGGCCGCACGGGGGCTCGTGACGCTGGAGCCGGCGCTGCGCCTCGTACTCACGAGCCCGCTGGTGCGCGCCGCGCAGACCGCGGCGATCCTGGCCGCCGAGTGCGAGCGCGAGCCCGAACCCGAGCGCCTCGATGCGCTGCGGCCGGGCGCGTCGTGGCGCGATGTCCTGGCGCGCCTGCGCGAGGCGTCGGCCGACGCGAGCGTCGCGCTCGTGGGCCACGAGCCGGACCTGGGCAAGCTCGTCGGCGTCATGCTGTTCGGCGCGCCGGCGGCGCTGCCGCTCAAGAAGGCCGGCGCCTGCCTCATCGAGTTCGACGGCCGGCCCGAATCCGGAACCGGCGAACTGCGCTGGTTCCTCACGCCGCGCATGCTGCGCCGACTGGCGCGCGGGAAGGCCAAGGTATGACCGAGCCCCAGAGCTATGGCGCGCTGGCGCCGCCCTACCCGGGCAAGCTGTTCATCGTCGAGGGCATCGATGGCTCGGGCAAGAGCACGCAGCTCACGCTGCTGTCGCAGTGGCTGCGCAGCGAGGGGCATCTCGTGGTGTTCAGCGAGTGGAACTCCTCGGCCGTGGTCAAGTCCACCACGTCACGCGGCAAGAAGCGCAAGCTGCTCACCCCGACCACGTTCTCGCTCATCCACGCCACCGACTTCGCCGACCGGCTCGAGCAGCAGATCGTGCCGGCGCTCAAGGCGGGCGCGGTCGTGCTGGCCGACCGCTACGTGTTCACCGCCTTCGCACGCGACGTGGCGCGCGGCGTCAGCGCCCCGTGGGTGCGGTCGCTGTACCGCTTCGCGGTGCGCCCGACCCTCGCCGTGTACTTCCGGGTGCCGCTCGAGGTGGCCCTCTACCGCATCCTCTCGGGCCGCCCGACGCTCAAGTGGTACGAAGCCGGCATGGACCTGGGGCTCCACGCCGACCCGACCGAGTCGTACAAGCAGTTCCAGGCCCGCATCCAGGCCGAGTACGAACGCATCGTGCCCGAGTACGGTCTGGCCGTGATGGACGCCACGCGCCCGGTCGAGATGCAGCAGCGTGCGCTGCGCGCGCTGATCACGCCCTACCTGACGGACGAGCCGCCCGCGGCGCCGGACGGCGCGCCGCCGGCGCAGGCGCCGCCGCTGCTCTCCGGGGGCCGGCGATGACCCGCCACGAGACCTACGGCGAACCGCTGGCGGGCGTGCGCCTCGACGACCTGTCGGGATGGCTGATCGTGATCGAGGGCACCGACGGCGTCGGCCGCACCACGCACATCAACCTGCTGCGCGCGCATCTCGAGCGGCTCGGCTACGCCGTGGCCGAGACCGGCCTGTCGCGATCCGACCTCGCCAGCCGCGGCATCCGGCGCGCCAAGCAGGGCAACACCCTCGGCACGCGCGCGTTCAATCTCTTCTACGCGACCGACTTCGCCGACCGCCTCGAGCAGCAGATCATCCCCGCGCTGCGCTCCGGGTTCGTGATGCTGACCGACCGCTACACCTACTCGCTGATCGCCCGCGGCATCGTGCGCGGCGCCGACGCCGACTGGCTCAAGCGCACCTACAGCTTCGCGCTCAAGCCCGACGCCGTGTTCTACCTGCGCATCGACGTGGACGACCTGGTGCCGCGCGTGCTCGCCGATGGCCCGTTCGACTACTGGGAATCGGGCATGGACCTGCCGATGGGCGAAGACCTCTACGAGTCGTTCATCCGCTACCAGAGCCGCGTCATCGAGGAGCTCGACCAGCTGGCGCGCGAGTATCGCTTCCACACGCTCGACGCCACCCAGAGCGTGGACACCCTGTCGCGCGAGCTGTGCGACCGCGTCAGCACCCTGCTGGCGCGCGACCGCGTCGCCGGATCCGCGCTGGGATGAGCGTCGTGCCGCTGCCCGGCCCGCCGCCCGCGGGGCGGCCGGCCCCTGCGCCGGCGGCATGGCTCACGGCGCGCGCGGACCAGGTGGCCGAGGCCGCCGCACGCGTGCACGC
>CAZMQP010000370.1:0-3055 GCA_964568385.1 uncultured bacterium | reverse complement strand
GGCAGCGTGACGGGATCCACGATCATGCCGCTCTCGCTGCGCTTGACCCGGTCCACCTGCGCGACCTGGTCCTCGATCGAGAGGTTCTTGTGGATCACGCCGATGCCGCCCTCGCGGGCGAGCGCGATCGCGAGACCGGCCTCGGTGACGGTGTCCATCGCGGCGCTCACCACCGGCACGTGCAGTTCGATGCGGCGGGAGAAGCGCGTGCCCAGCCGGACGTCACGCGGGTGGACATCGGCGAAACGCGGCGACAGCAGGACGTCGTCGAACGTCAGGGCCTCGGGCCCGACCTTGTCCTGCCACGCGACACGGTCACTCACGGACCAGCCTCCCGGGGAGGCGACGAGCCGCAGCGCCTGCCGCGGCCCGCCTCGTCACTTCGGGTCGCCGGCGGCGTCCGGCTTCTTGCGGTTGAAGTCGAAGTAGTAGTTGCCGCCCACGCGGAGCTCCGCGAACATCGGATTTCCGTTGAAACCCGAGGGGAACTTGTCGTCGTCGGTCGCGAACGCGCCGTGCCAGGCGCCCGTCACCTCGAGCGAGGTGTTGGGCAGCGCCTTGAGGAACCGCTCGTAACCGAGTTCCGCCGAGCCGCCCAGGTGCAGCGACTGGTGCAGCGCCTTGGAGACCGGATCCTTGAGCACCTTGCGCCGGTTCTGCACCCACACACGGTAGATCCCGGGCCCGGCGCCGGCGTGCCAGCGCGCGCGACCGTCGCCCCAGACCCGCTGGTACTGGAAGCTGGCGCCCGTCATCTGCGAGAGCACGCGGTCCTTGCGCGTGTCCGCCGGGAAGTTGGGATCGGCGAACGGCATCGGCTCGGTGTTGGTGTAGGCCGCCCACGTGTACATGGGCGCGATCTGCCAGCGCGAGTTCGCGCTGATGACGTACCGGAAGGTGCCGGAGAAGGACAGCCGGGGCTGGGCGCCCGCGGAGTAGTCGCCGTCGGCCAGCAGGATCGAACCGCCGATCGTGCCGCCGAGGCCGCCTCGTCCGGGGGTGTGCCCGATGGGGGCGGCGGTGGAGTCCGCGCCCTGAGCCCATGCCGCGCCGGCCAGGCCGAGCAGGAGGAAGGTCACCGCGCCTGCACGGCGAACGCTGGCGATCATGCGATGGAAGCTCCTCATTCCGCGTGAGATAGATGGCCCGGTCGGGCAGGCGCGGGAATATAGGGAGGCGCTTTCGGGGGTGTCAAGGATTCCGCCTCGGCCGGCGCGTCGTGCGCTCGACGCCGGTGTCGGGTGCGCTGCGGCCGTGCGCGGCCAAGCCCCGCCGCCGCCGCGGCCTCCACGACGGTGCCCTGCTTGCAGTCCTCGAGGCGACCGCTCCGCCCGCCGGGATCCCACGCAGGAACCGCCGCAGCACCCTCCCACGCGACGACGCCCGCCACGATCCATCGAGCAGTCCCTTCCCGGGCCGGCCGCCAACCGGCCCTCGTCCCGGCGGGCGGGGCGGCGAGTCCCACGGCAACTGCTTGCGGGCCCGCGCCTAAGCCGAAGCGCCACGTTCCGTTGACACTGCCGCGAGCGGGCCCCTAGACTCCCGCGCTCATTCTCGCGACTGCCCGCCGGGCTGCCGCCTCGGCCGCCCGGCGCTCGACTGGTATGGGAGAGCACATGACTCGCTCCGAGCAATGGAAGTCCCTGGGGGTGTTGCTGGTGACCGCGCTCGCGGTCTGGCAGCTCTACCCGTCGTGGCGCTACTACTCGATGACGCCCGCGCAGCGCGAGGCGCTGCCGGCCGAGGAGCTCGTCCAGCTCCGCCGCCAGGCGATTCACCTCGGGCTCGACCTCCAGGGCGGGCTCCAGCTCCTGCTCGAGGTGGACAAGTCGCGGCTGTCGGCCGCCGAGGCCGCCGACGCCACCGAGCGAGCGCGCGAGGTCATCATGAACCGCGTGGACCAGTTCGGTGTCGCGGAGCCGCTCGTGCAGGCCGAGGGCACCGACCGCATCACGGTGCAGCTCCCCGGCCTCACCGACCGCCAGCGCGCGATCGACCTGATCGGCAAGACGGCGCTGCTCGAGTTCAAGCTCGTGCGCACTCCCGAGGAGCAGCAGCTCATCTTCCAGCGGCTCGACGCGTTCCTCGCCAGCCGCGGCAAGGGCGCCGACCTCGACACCGCGCTCGCCGGACAGCCGCTCACCAGCCTCATGGTGGATCTCGGCGCCGTGCGCACGCAGGACGTGCCCGCCGCCCAGCGTCTGCTCGCCACCGCCGGCGTGGACAGCATCGTGCCGGTGGACAGCGAACTGGTCTGGGGCGACGAGGGCGAGAACATCTCCGGCCTCACGGCGCGCCGCCTCTACGTGCTCAAGCGCACGCCCGAGATGGCGGGCGGCTCGGTGGCCACGGCCGAGGCGCAGGTCGGCCTGGACCAGACCAACCCGGGCGCCTGGGGCGTCAGCATGAAGATGACCCCCAAGGGCCGCGCCGACTTCTCACGCGTCACCGGCAACAACGTCGGCCGCCAGCTGGCGATCGTGCTCGACGGCGTGGTCAAGTCGGCCCCGGTCATCCGCGACCGCATCCCCTCGGGCGACGCCTCCATCACCGGCGGCAGCTTCGACCTCGAGACGTCCAAGGACCTCGCCATCGTGCTGCGGGCCGGCGCGCTGCCGGCGCCGGTCACCATCCTCGAGGAGCGCTCGGTCGGCCCCTCGCTCGGCGCCGACTCGATCCAGCAGGGCGTGCGCGCCGGCATCATCGGCACGGTGCTCGTGATCGTGTTCATGCTGGTCTACTACCAGCTCTCGGGCACCATCGCGATCGCCGCCCTGGTCCTCAACGTGCTCTACCTGGTCGCCGCGCTCGCCTACGCGGGCGCCACGCTGACGCTGCCGGGCATCGCCGGCATCGTGCTCACGATCGGCATGGCCGTGGACGCCAACGTGCTCATCTTCGAGCGCATCCGCGAGGAACTGCGCAATGGCCGCACGGTGCGCGAGTCGGTGCGGCTCGGTTACGACCGCGCGTTCCGCACCATTCTCGACGCCAACGTGACCACGCTGCTGTCGGCCCTGTTCCTCTTCCAGTCCGGAACCGGTCCCATCAAGGG